>JAGOBT010000491.1 GCA_017999135.1 Burkholderiaceae bacterium | reverse complement strand
GTGATGGTGTAGGTCTTGCCGGGGCGCGGGGTGGCTGGGGGCATGGCGGCGGTCATGGCGCTGGCGGGTTGACGTTCACGTCAATGTAGCCCATGGCCCGCACCAGGAAAAACGGCGGTGGGCACCGAAGGCCCACCGCCGTTGCACCGTTGGCTTGCTGGCCGCCCGCTGGGGCGCCGCGCCGGTTCTCCCTGCTTGGCATTGAAGACAGCAGATCGACAGAGTGTGCCCGTCAACCACGGTGCCCCGTCCCCCCCAAAAGGTGGAGACCCCGCGGGGCATCCTTCAATCTAACGACGGCAGCACCTCGCTGCGCAGCGCACCGCGGCTGCGCTCGAAATCGGGCAGCACCGAGCGCACCACCTCCCAGAACGCCGGGCTGTGGTTCATCTCGCGCAGGTGGGCCAATTCATGGGTGACCACATAGTCGATCACCGGCAGCGCGAAGTGGATCAGCCGCCAGTTCAGGCGAACCGAGCCGTCGGCGCTGGCGCTGCCCCAGCGGGTAGCGGCCGAGCTGAGCGACAGCCGCTTCACCCGAACGCCCAGCTTGGGTGCGAAGTGGGCGCAGCGCTCGTCGAACACCCGGCGCGCCTGGCGCTGCAGCCAGGTCTGCACCAGTTCGCGGATCTGATCCTGCGACGCGGCTTGCGGCAGGCCCAGGTGCAGCGTGAGCCGCGGCACGCCGGGCAGGGTGTCGGGCGCGTTGTGCAACTGGGCGCCGGTGACACGCGGGTCGATCAGCAGGATCACTGTCTCGCCCAGGAAGGGCAGGCTGGTGCCGTCCTGCCACACCACCTTGGCCGCCTGCAGGCGGCGGGCGCGCTCCTGCTGCTCATGCAGCTTGCGCAGGATCCAGCCGGCCTTGGCCTGCAGGGCCTGCTCCACCTCGGCCACCGCCACCCAGCGCGGTGCGCTGACGCTCAGGCCGTCGGTACCGACGACGAAGCCGATGCTGCGCCGGCGCGCGCGGCGGAATTCATAGCCCACCTGGTGCCCGGCCAGCGCAATGCTGCGCGCGGCGCGGGGGTGCTGGAAGTGGGGCACCGGGGGTTGTGGCGCCGGCACCGGCACGGGGGCTGCCGGCGCGGCATGCCGCGCCCGTGCCGTCGGCCCCGCCACCGGCGGCTGGTCGAACAGCGACAGCTGCTGGGCGGCGTCGTGTGGACCGGGTCTGGACATGGCCCTGGATTCTACGGAGCCGCCGCCGGCGGGTAGGCCTCGGGGTCGAGCCGGCGCATCTCGGCCTCGATCCAGGATTCCACCTCGCGCATCAATTCATCCGGGCGGCGGCCCGCCACCGGGATCGGCCGGCCGATCGACACCTCGATCAGCCCGGGCCGCAGCAGCCAGCTCTTGCGCGGCCAGCAGCGCGCCGATGTGACGGCGATCGGCACGATGGGCGTGCCGGCCATGATGGCCAGGCGCGAGGCGCCCGACTTGTATTCACCCTTCTGCCCACGCGCCGCGCGGGTGCCCTCGGGAAACATGATCACCCAGTTGCCCTGCCCCATCAGCCGCTTGCCCTGCGCCAGCACCTTGGCCCAGGCCTCGCTGCGGCGGCTGCGGTCGATGTGGATCATGTCCATGCGGCCGATGGCCCAGCCGAAGAACGGAATCCACAGCAGCTCGCGCTTGAACACATAGGCCAGCGGGTGCGGCATGATCGCCGGGAAGGCGAAGGTCTCCCAGGTGCTCTGGTGCTTGGGCGCCAGCAGCACCGCGGCGGTGCTGTCGGCGGCGGTGGGCAGGTGCTCCAGGCCCTGCACACGGTAGTTCACGCCGCAGATCACCTTGGCGCCCCAGATGGTGGTCTTCAGCCAGCCGGCGCACAGCCAGTACATCGGCGCGCCACGCTGAAAGGCCGAGAACACCACCGCCACCAGCGCCCAGGGGATCAGCGTGATCAGCAGGAACAGGATGTAGAGCGCGCTTCGCAGGTAGATCATCGGGACAGGCGCCTTCAGGGGGTGGCCGCACCGCGGCTCAACAGGTGTTCGGCAAAGGCCGGCAGGTCGTCATGCACCCGGGTGCCGGGCACCTGGGCGGCCAGCGCCTGCACAGCGTCGGCGTCCAGTTCAGCGGCGCGGCCGGTCAGCACCAGGTGCGGCTCGCAGCCGGCGGCGGCAGCAGCCTGCAGGTCACGCAGGGTGTCGGCCACCATCGGCACCTGCTTCAGGTCGATGCCGTAGCGCTTGCCGATGTCGCGCATCAGCCCGGGCTGCGGCTTGCGGCAGTCGCAGCCGTCTTCGGGGGTGTGCGGGCAGAAGAACACCGCGTCGATGCGCCCGCCCACCGCCTGCAGCCGCTTGTGCATGTGGGCATGCACCGCGTTGACCGAGGCCATGTCGATCATGCCGCGGCCGATGCCCGACTGGTTGGTGGCCACCACCGCATGCCAGCCGGCATGGTTGAGCCGGGCCACCGCCTCCAGCGCGCCGGGAATCGGGAACCACTCTTCCGGCGCCTTGACATGGTCGTCGCGGAAGTCGTTCAGGATGCCGTCCCGGCCGAGGATCACGAGCTTGACGACGTGCTGCATGGTGCGCGGGTGAGGTTCAGGCCGCCAGACGGGACAGATCGGCCACCCGGTTCATCGAAGCATGCAGCGTGCCCAGCAGCGCCAGGCGGTTGGCGCGCAGCGCCGGGTCGTCGGCGTTGACCATCACGCCGTCGAAGAACGCGTCCACCGGCGCCTTCAGCCCGGCCAGCACCTGCAGCGATCCGGCCAGGTCGCCGGCGTCGAACAGGCGGTCGGCCAGCGGCGTCAGGTCGGCCAGGGCGGTGTGCAGCGCGGCTTCGGCGGGCTCGACCAGCAGCGCGCCGTCCACCGCGCTGGCAGTGCCAGCGTCGCTCTTCCTCAGGATGTTGGCCACGCGCTTATTGGCCGCGGCCAGCGACGCGGCCTCGGGCAGCGCGGCGAAGGCACGCACCGCCGCCAGCCGCTTGGGGATGCTGCCCCAGGGCGACGGCCGCAGCGCCACCACGGCGTCGACCTCCTGCGCGCTGTAGCCCTGCTCACGCAGCTGGCCCGACAGCCGGTCGTCCAGGAACTGCAGCAGGTCGGCGCGGGCCGTGGCATGGGTCAGCACGCCCTCGTCGAAGGCGCCAAAGCCGGCGTCCAGCAGCGCCGGCACCGCCAGCGGCAGGTTCTTCTCGACCAGGATGCGGATGATGCCCAGCGCATGGCGGCGCAGCGCGAACGGGTCCTTGTCGCCGGTGGGCAGCTGGCCGATGCCGAACAGGCCGCACAGCGTCTCCAGCTTGTCGGCCAGCGCCAGCACCGTGCCGGTGTGGTTGCGCGGCAGCGCAT
>JAGOBT010000048.1 GCA_017999135.1 Burkholderiaceae bacterium | reverse complement strand
TGCAGGCCCAGGCCCCAGTGGGCCACGGCCAGCACCAGGGCCGGCAGCACCAGCAGCTTCAGCAATGTGGTGGCCAGCGCGCTGCGGGCGGCGCGGCGCACGGTGGCGGTGTCGGTGTAGGCCAGGGTGATGCCGATCAGCACCAGGCACAGCGGCGCCACCGCGGTGCCCAGCAGCGCGAGGGTCTCGTCGATCGGGCCAGGCAGCGGCACGCCGGTGGCATGCCACAGCGCGCCCAGCAACACCGGCAGCGTGACCGGGTGCACCACCGCATTGCGCACCGTGCTCTTCAGCGTGCGCCACAGGCTGGCGCTGGCCTCGTGCAGCGATCGGGTGCGCGCCAGGTCCACTTCCACCAGCATGGTGCACAGCGTCAGCAGCACCAGCGCATGCAGGCTGATCAGCGCCACATGGATGCCCAGCCCGGCCTCGCCGAACAGCGCCGCCACCACCGGCACACCCACCTGGGCCGAGTTGCCGAAGGTGGCGGCAAAGGCCCGCACTGAAGGCTGTGCGGCAGTGCGCTCGCTGGCCTCCAGGTCGGCACCTGCGGCCAGCGCGGGCTGGCGCAGCCGGTGCCAGCCGTACAGCAGCAGCACATAGGCCACGGCCGGGCCGAAGTAGGCACCCAGTGCCGACCAAGGCATGGTGGCCAGGTCCATGCGCGCCGTGGCGCGGAACAGCAGCGCCGGCACGAAGATGTAGAACGCGGCGTTGCCCAGCAGCCGCGCCGGGTCCAGCCCGCCGGCGGGCTCGCCCAGCCAGCGCATGCGGCCGGCGGCCCAGCCCAGCGCCACGGTGCAGAAGATGGCCAGCAGCTTGTGGAAGATGAGCAGGCTCATCGCGCGGCCGCCGGCCAGGTCAGGGGCACAGCACCCGGTCCAGCCAGGTGGCCACGGCCTGCTCGGGCAGCGCCACCTGCACCTGCTTGCGGCGTGATGCTTCGCCACGCAGCAGCTGCAAGTCGCGCTTGGAGCAGCGCAGCTCGGCGGCCAGCCAGGCCAGCAGCTGGCTGTTGGCCTTGCCGTCGACCGGCGGCGCGGCCAGGCGCACCCGCAGCGCACCGTCGTGCAGGCCGTCGATGCCGGTGTGCCTGGCGCCGGGCTGCACGCTCAGGTCGAGCACGCACAACTCGGCACCGATCACGCGCAGACAAGGCCAGCCGGGGGCCGCTGCAGCCAACTCAGCTGGCCTTCTTGCGTGCGGCGGCCTTCTTGGCGACCGTCTTGGCGGGTGCTGCCGTCTTGGCCGCAGCAGTCTTTCGCGCCGGGATCACCTTGCCATCCCCACGCGGCGCAAACTCGAAGCCCACCTTGCCTTCCTTCTCGTCCCACACCAGCATGGCCTTGAACTTGCGCTTGGTGCGGTTGCTGACGAAGCCATCGAGCAGGTCGGTCTTGCCGGTGGCCAGCAGCTTGGTCACCTGCTCATGGCTGACCGGCTGGGTGAGGATGATCTTGCCGGTCTTGAAATCACAGGTGACCGGCGCGCTCACCGCATGCTCGCAGGCGTAGTTGCTGCCGTGCTCGTAGACATGGCCCTTGCACTTGGGGCAGGCGCCGAAGCTGGGCTGGCCTGTGAAGTCGATGGCCTCGGCGTCGGCGCCGTCGGCCTTGGCGTCGTCGCCGAAGTCGAATTCCAGCTTCCAGTTGTTCAGCTCGTCGTCGTGCACCAGCTTCAATTCGGCGGTGAACGGCCAGCCGGCCTTGGACCGGAAGCCTTCCAGCGGACCCACCTTCTTGTCGCGCAGGAAGGTTTCCACCTCGTGCAGCTCGAAGCTGCGGCCGGCGGGGATCTTGGTCATCGAAAAGCCGCAACCCTCGCCATCGGAGGGCGGGTCGCCCGCCGGGCCGCTCCCAAGGGCGGCCCGATCCCCTTGGGGGATCGCCCGCGTACCCGCGGGCGAGGGGCCAACACCGACACAGGTGAAGCGCCGGTAGTTCTCCTTCACCACGCCGCCGCAGTTGGGGCAGGGCTCGGCCAGGGTGGCGTAGTCGCCGGGGATGGTGTCGCGGTCGTATTCCTTGGCCTTGCGCACGATGCGCTCGGCCATCGCCGCGATGCCCTGCATGAATTCGGCACGGCTCAGCTTGCCCTGCTCCATCTCGGCCAGCTGGTGCTCCCAGTTGCCGGTGAGTTCGGGCTTGGTCAGGTCTTCGATGGCCAGGCCGCGCAGCAGCGTCATCAGCTGGAAGGCCTTGGCCGTGGGGCACAGCTCACGCCCTTCACGCAGGATGTACTTCTCGGCGATCAGGCCTTCGATCACCTGCGCCCGCGTGGCCGGCGTGCCCAGGCCCTTCTCGGCCATGGCCTCGCGCAGTTCGTCGTCGTCGATCAGCTTGCCGGCGCCTTCCATCGCGCTCAGCAGCGTGGCCTCGGTGTAGCGGGCCGGCGGCTTGGTCTTGAGCGCGTTGACGCTGATGTGCTCGTTGGCCACCTGCTCGCCGGCCTGCACCGGCACCAGGTTGGCGTCTTCGTCCTGCGCCTCCTTGCCGTAGACGGCCAGCCAGCCGGGGTTGACCAGCACCTTGCCGTTGGTCTGGAAGTGGTGGCCTTCGACGATGGTGATGCGGGTGGTGACCATGAACTCGGCCGGTGGATAGAACACCGCAATGAAGCGCTTGACCACCAGGTCATACAGCTTGGCCTCCACCTCGGTCAGGCTCTTGGGCGGCTGCAGCGTGGGGATGATGGCGAAGTGGTCCGACACCTTGCTGTTGTCGAACACCCGCTTGGTCGGCTTGATGTAGCCTTCATTCAGGCCTTTTCGGGCATGCAGGGCCAGCTGCTTCAACGGGCCGGGCAGGTCCTCGTTCGAGATCATCTCGAAGGTGCTCTTGACCGTGCCCAGGTAATCTTCGGGCAGGGCGCGGCTGTCGGTCCGCGGGTAGGTCAGCACCTTGTGCTTCTCGTACAGCGCCTGGGCGATGGACAGCGTGGTCTTGGCACTGAAGCCGAAGCGGCTGTTGGCCTCGCGCTGCAGCGTGGTCAGGTCGTACAGCAACGGGCTGCTGCTGTTGCTGGGCTTGGCCTCTTCGGTCACCGTGCCGGTCTTGCCGAGCACGGCGTCAGAGATGGCGTTGGCGTCGCGCTCGTTCCACAGCCGGTCGGCGCGGCGGTCCGCATCGTCGTCCTTCTTGAACTTGGGGTCGAACCACTTGCCTTCGTAATCACCGGCAGCAGCGGCAAAGCCGGCCTTGATTTCCCAGTAGTCGCGCGCCACGTGCTTGCGGATCTTCTCTTCCCGCTCGACCATGATCGACAGCGTGGGCGTCTGCACCCGGCCCACGGTGGTCAGGAAGAAGCCGCCGTCGCGGCTGTTGAAGGCTGTCATGGCCCGCGTGCCGTTGATGCCGACCAGCCAGTCGGCCTCACTTCTGCTGCGGGCGGCGTCGGCCAGGCCCAGCATCTGCTTGTCGCTGCGCAGGCGGTCGAAGCCCTCGCGGATGGCCTGCGGCGTCATGCTCTGCAGCCACAGCCGCTGGATCGGCTTGTTCAGCGGCGTCTTCAGGTTGTCGGCGTACTGCACGATCAGCCGGAAGATCAGTTCACCTTCGCGCCCCGCGTCGCAGGCGTTGATCAGTGCCGTCACGTCCTTGCGCTTGACCAGCTTGACCACCGCGTTCAGCCGGCTCTTGGCCTTGTCGATCGGCGCCAGGTCGAAGTGCGGCGGCACCACCGGCAGGTGGGCGAAGCTCCACTTGCCGCGCTTGACGTCGTATTCCTCCGGCGCCTTGATCTCCACCAGGTGGCCCACGGCCGAACTGACCACGTAGCGCTCGTTCTCGAAGTGGTCTTCGTGCTTGTCGAACTTGCCAGCCACCGGGGTGAGCGCGCGCACGATGTCCTGCGCCACGCTGGGCTTCTCGGCAATGATCAGGGTCTTGCTCATGTGTCTGGTGATGTCCCTTGGCCAGGCCTTGGGGCTGTTGGGCCCGTGCCTACAATCCGCTTCGCTTCGCGCGCGCCTGCACACCTGTGCACGCGCGCGCCCATGAATTCACTTTAACCAATGAAAGCCGCCGTGCCATCAGCCGTCCGCAAAGCCGCCAGGCCCGCCGCCGCCCCCGCTGCGGCCAAGACACCCGCGCCAGGCACCACCAAGGGCCGGCTGCAGGTGCGCCAGAGCGGTGTGCACGGCAAGGGCGTGTTCGCACTGGTGCCCATCAAGAAGGGCGAGCTGATCCTGGAGTACACCGGCGAGGTGATCACCTGGCCCGAAGCCCTGCGCCGCCACCCGCACGACCCCAGCCAGCCCGACCACACCTTCTACTTTCACCTCAATGACGAGCTGGTGATCGACGGCAATGTGGGCGGCAACGCCAGCAAATGGATCAACCACAGCTGCGCACCCAATGTCGAGGCCGACGATGAATCGGGCCAGGTCTACCTGCTGGCGCTGCGCAACATCAAGCCCGGTGACGAACTGTTCTTCGATTACGGCCTGGTGATCGAGGAGCGCTACACCCCGGCGCTGAAGAAACGCTTCGAATGCCGCTGCGGCGCCAAGACCTGCCGCGGCACCATGCTCGCCCCGAAGCGCGGCAGTGCCCCCAAGGCCCCCCAACGCGCGTCCGGCGCGTCCAAGGCTTGACCCAGCCGCCGCCCCCCGCGGCGCTGCGCTGGGGCGCCGAAGGCCTCTGGCTGGCGCTGGAACCCCTGCTGCCCGGGCTGACGGTGGAGGTGGTGGCCCGCATCGGATCAACCAACACCGAACTGCTGGCCCGCGCCCGCCAGGCGCCGACCGATGGCCTGAAGCCGGCCCTGCTGGTGGCCGAGCAGCAGACCGCCGGCCGCGGCCGCCAGGGCAAGGCCTGGCAGTCGGCGACGGACCCGGCCGCGCTCGGCGCCTCGCTCACCTTCAGCCTGGCGCTGCCGCTGGCGCCAGCCGACTGGTCGGGCCTGTCGCTGGCAGTGGGCCTGGCGCTGGCCGATGCGCTGGACCCGGCCACGCCCGGCCAGCCCCCACGCCTGGGCCTGAAGTGGCCCAACGACCTGATCCTGCTGGACGACGGCGGCCGCGCCGCTCACATCGGCCGCAAGCTGGGCGGCATCCTGATCGAGACGGTGCAGTTCGGGTCGCAGCGCCTGGCGGTGCTGGGCATCGGGCTGAACGTCCAGCCGCTGCGGGATGCACGCGAGGCGCCCGCACTCAGCTGGGGCCACGCCTGCGTGCAGGAACTGCAGCCCGGCCTGGATGCCCCGGCCACGCTGGCCCGGGTGCTGCCACCGCTGGTGCAGGCACTGCACGCCTTCGAGGCCCAAGGCTTCGCGCCGCTGCAGGCGGCCTTCACCCGGCGTGACGTGCTGGCGGGCCGCACCGTGGCCACCACGCTGCCGGCGCTGCCGCAGGGCCGTGCCGATGGCGTGGACGCCACCGGCACGCTGTGGCTGCACACCGGCAGCGGCCGCCACCCCGTGTCCAGCGGGGACGTGAGCCTGAAGCCGCTGGGCCCAGCCACGGGTGCCCCATGCTGAGAACCCTGGCCCTGGTGCTGCTGCTGGCCAATGCGCTGCTGCTGGCGGCGCTGACCGGCGTGTTCGACGGCGGCGCCGCCAAGGGCGAGCGCGAGCCCGAGCGCCTGCAGCGCCAGCACCAGCCCGGGCTGGTGCGCGTCCTGCCACCACAGGCCGCCAGCGCCGCCCTGGCCGCGGCCAGCGCCCAGGCGGCCGCCGCCAGCAGTGCCCAGGCGCTGGCTTGCCTGGAGGCCGGGCCGTTTTCGGCCACCGACGCTGAAACCGCCGAACGCACGCTGCGCGAGGCCGGCCTGGCCGCCGGCGCGTGGCAGGTGCAGCGCCAGGACGACCCGGGCGCCTTCATGATCTACATGGGCCGCTATGCCGACCGCGAGATGCTGCAGCGCAAGCTGGCCGAACTGAAGCGGCTGAAGATCGACGGCGAGGATCTGCGCGGCGCGCCCGAACTGCAGCCCGGCATCAGCCTGGGCCGGTTCGACGACCTGGCCAGCGCCAATGCCGCCATGGCCCAGATGGCCCAGCGCGGGCTGCGCACGGCGCGGGTGATCACGCTGCGCCAGGCGCAGAGCCAGACGGTGCTGCGCGTGCCGGCGGCCGACGCCGCGCTGCGCGCACGGCTGGCCGGCCTGCAATTGCCCAGCGGGCCCGGCTTTCTGCCCTGCGCCGCCGCGGCGGCTGCCACACCTGCCAGCGAGGCCAGCCAGCCGGCCAGCGCGGCGTCAGCGCCGACCACATCGGCCGCCGCATCGGCACCGCGACCCGCGGCGCCGCCGGCCCTGCCGGCATCCGCACCTGCTGCAGCGCGCACCGCAGCATCGACCCCTCCGGCCCAGGCCCCGACTGCAGCGGCCCGGCCGACGCCAGCCACAGCGCCCGCGGTGCCGGCCGTGGCCGGCGCTGCCACCCGTGCCGCGGTGGCCCGCGCCGCCAGCGCGGCGGCGGCCGAGGCGGCCCTCAGCGCGTCGCGCTGAAGGGTGGCCGCGGCGCGCGGCGGCGCAACAGCCCGGCCGCGGCCAACAGGCCGATCACCCAGCCGGCGCCCATGGCGCCACCGCCGCCCGAGCCACCGGAGCTCGGCGTGACCACGACCGATTCAGCAGACACGGTGATGCTCTGGCTGACGGTGTGAGAGCCTCCAGCCTCGTCGGTCACCATCAACTCGACGATCGCACTGCCCGCAGACAGGCCTTCCAGTGTGGCCGAAGCCGTGGATGCGCCACTTGTGATCGCGACAAAGGTTCCGCCGGAGACGACGGACCATTGGTAGGCGGCGATGGCATGCCCGGGCGCCGCAGCGGATGACGCCGCCGACAGGTTGATCCGTTGGCCGATCGACACGATGGCAGACGGCAGCGTGATGCGTGCAGTTGGTGCCTCGGCAACATCCAGCGTCTGGTCGATCTCATGCGCCTCACCTTCGCTGTCAACGACACGCACCCGCACCAGCAGATCGTCGCCTGCAGCCTCAGGCACGACCACTGCGGTGCTGGCGTTGGTGGCTGTGATGAACCTCGCAGGTGTCGGGCTGCGCGTCGTCCCACCCAACGACCATTCATACGACCGGATGGTCCGCCCGGGCATGGCGAAGGACGTCGAAGCATCCAGCATCACCTGCGCACCAACCGTCGGATATGGGTTTGAAGCGGACAGCGCCGCAGTCGGTGCAGTCTTCACCGTGATGGTCTTGTCCAGGATTGCCTGCTGGCCCACCGCGTCTTGTGTTTGCAGGCGCACGACCACGGTACCTGCAGTCGTGGTCTGCAACGTCGCAAGCTCCGAGGCCGAACCCGCCTCGATGGTGGCCTGCGTCGGACCAGCCAAGACGCTCCAGTTGCGAACGGTCACCGCACGACTGGATGGCTTCGAGTCCAGCTGGATCGCCAGACCGGCGGTTGGGTTGCTGTTGGATGGCAGGAAGACCGCCTGCAACGGGGCGGCCACCGCTGCTGCCTTCGCCACGGCACCAGCAACGTCCAGCAGACCAGCGCCGCAGGTGCTGGTGGTGCAGTAGCACTCGATTTGATCGAGCGCGTCCGGCGCCCGGCAGGTCCTGGTTCCGTTGGCCTGGGCACCGACGGTTGGAAATGATCGGGCTGAAGACTGCAGCAATGTCTTGACGCGGTCCGGCGTCAGCGCCGGGTTCACCGCCAGCATCAGCCCCACGGACCCGGCCACGATCGGCGCGGCGAAGCTGGTGCCCAGCGATGGGTCGCTGCCCGTGCTGTAGACCGGCGCCCCCGGCGTGGTGGTGCCGGCGTTCAGCGTGGTGACCAGCGGGTAGAGGCAGGCGCCGCTCAGGTTGACGCAGTTGCCGGCCGGCGCCGCAATCGCCACCTGCGGGCCCAGGTTCGAATAGCCCACCTTGGTGCCCGCATGGCGCACACCGGCCACCGCCAGTGCGCCGGCGCAGTTGGCCGGCTCGTTGACGGCGCGGCCTGCATCGTTGCCCGAGGCCACCACCACCACCACGCCGGCGGCGTTGAGCTCGGCGATCAGGTCCCGGTAGGCCTGGCTGCAGGTGCCGCTGGACCCGAGGCTGAGGTTGAGCACCCGCGCCGGATTCGGGTTGCAGGTGGCGGTGCGTGTCCTGGCGCTGTCGCAGGTCGCGTTGTCCAGGCCACCTGCCCAGCGCATGCCGGCCTGGATGTCGTCGTCCCAGCCGCCGCACCGGCCCAGCACCCGCACCGGCAGCACCCTGGTGTTGCGGCCGGTGCCGGCCATGCCGATGCCGTTGTCGGTGGCCGCGCCGATCAGGCCGGCCACCTGGGTGCCGTGCCAGCTGCTGTTGCTGGCGCCGCAGCTGTCGCTGGCGGTGCTCCAGTCGCCGGGGTCGTTGGCGTCGGCATCGCGCCCGTTGCCGTCGTTGGCGGTGGTGGTGCGGCTGACGAAGTCATAGCCTGGCTGCAGCTTGCCCGCCAGATCAGGGTGGTCCAGGCGCACGCCGGTATCGAGCACCGCCACGGTGATGCCGGCCGAGCCTTCGGTGATGGCCCAGGCGCCCAGCGCATTCACGGCCGACACCAGCGTGGCGTCGGGTGCCCGCAGGTACCACTGGCCGGCCGCCGGTGTGGCAGCGGTCTGGTTGTCGGCAAACAGCGGATCGTTGGGCACCACGGCCTGCACCGTCTTGCGGCGCACCGGCACGGCCCATTCCACGTCGGCCTGGGCCGCCAGCCGGCTGGCCAGCACCTGCGGGCTGACGCCGCGCCCGCGCAGGCTCTGGCTGCGCGCGCCCAGCCGGTGGCCATCGGTCAAGGTCAGCTGCAACTGCCTGCCCAGGCGGTGCGCGCCCTGGCGGCTTTGCGCCAGCGCACTGCCCTGGCGGTACTTGACGATCACCCGGGCGTTGCCGTCGTCGTCCAGATCACCGGCGGTGGCGGCGCGGGGGGCCGCCCGCTGGATGGTCTGCTCGGCAGCCAGGGCCGGGGTCGCCGCCAGCAGCCATGCCAGCACCGGCAGCCATGCCCACACCACCCGTCGCCACATCTGCATGCCCGCTCCCGCCATCGCCGCGCCCTCGTCGTTCGCCGACCCCGCGCCGGGGCGTGCCCCAAAACGCAACTGGCCGGGATGCTAGCCCGGCCAGGTGACGTTGGATGTCTGGAATTGCGGGGTTTGTGAACCCCGCAACCCGCTGGCGCCCGGATCAGGCGATCACGCGCACCATCTCCAGCACCTTGTTCGAATAACCCCACTCGTTGTCGTACCAGCTGACCACCTTGACGAAGGTGGAATCCAGCGCCAGGCCGGCGTCGGCGTCGAACACGCTGGTGCAGGGTTCGCCGCGGAAGTCGGTGGCCACCACCTTGTCTTCGGTGTAGCCCAGCACGCCCTTCAGGGCACCTTCACTCTGCGCCTTCATCTCGGCGCAGATCTCGGCATAGGTGGCGCCGTTGTTCAGTTCCACCGTCAGGTCGACCACGCTCACGTCGCTGGTGGGCACGCGGAAGGCCATGCCGGTGAGCTTCTTGTTCAGCTCGGGGATGACCACGCCCACCGCCTTGGCCGCGCCGGTGCTGCTGGGGATGATGTTCTCCAGGATGCCGCGGCCGCCGCGCCAATCCTTGTTGCTGGGGCCGTCCACCGTCTTCTGGGTGGCGGTGGCGGCGTGCACCGTGGTCATCAGGCCGCGCTTGATGCCCCACTTGTCGTTCAGCACCTTGGCCACCGGGGCCAGACAGTTGGTGGTGCAGCTGGCGTTGCTGACGATGGTCTGGCCGGCATAGGTGCCGTGGTTCACGCCGTAGACGAACATCGGCGTGTCGTCCTTGCTGGGCGCCGACTGGATGACCTTCTTGGCGCCGGCGGCCAGGTGCGGCTCGCAGGTGTCCTTGGTCAGGAACAGGCCGGTGGCCTCGACCACCACGTCGGCACCGACCTCGCCCCACTTCAGCTCGGCCGGGTTCTTCACCGCCGTCAGGCGGATGCGCTTGCCGTTGACCACCAGGGTGTTGCCGTCGACGCTGACTTCACCCTTGAAGCGGCCATGCACGCTGTCGTACTTCAGCATGTAGGCCAGGTAGTCGGGCTCGAGCAGGTCGTTGATGCCGACCACCTCGATGTCTTGGAAGTTCTGCACGGCGGCACGGAACACCATGCGCCCGATGCGGCCGAAGCCGTTGATGCCGATCTTGATGGTCATGACAGTGATCTCCAGGGTTGAAACAGATCCGTTGGGCCTGTGCGGGCGCGTGCCGCCTTGCCTGCCTACTTGCCCAGCACGGTGCGCACCGTGTCGGCCAGCGCCTCGGCGGTCAGGCCGAAGTGCTTGAACAGCACCGGCGCGGGGGCGCTCTCGCCGTAGGTGTCGATGCCCAGCACCGCGGCGCAGCCGTACTTCCACCAGCCGTCGGTCACGCCGGCCTCGATGGCCACGCGCGGCAGCTTGGCCGGCAGCACGCTGGTCTTGTAGGCGCTGCTCTGGCGGTCGAACACGCTGGTGCTGGGCATGCTGACCACGCGCACCGCGATCTTCAGCTTGGCCAGGGCTGCCTGGGCATGCAGCGCCAGCTGCACCTCGCTGCCGGTGGCGATGATCACGGCCTGCGCGGCCTTCTTCAGGCCGACCTCGCTGGGCTCGGCCAGCACATAGCCGCCCTTCGCGATGGCGTCCAGCCCGGAGGCATGGGGCGCGGCGTCCGACGACGCCTTGGGCGCATAGGGCAGGTTCTGCCGGCTCAGCAGCAGCGCGCTGGGGCGGCTGCGGTTCTGGATGGCGCAGGCCCAGGCCACGCTGGTCTCGGCGGTGTCGGCCGGGCGCCACACGTCCAGGCCGGGGATCAGCCGCAGGCTGGCGGCATGTTCCACGCTCTGGTGGGTGGGGCCGTCTTCGCCCAGGCCGATGCTGTCGTGGGTGAAGACATGGATCACCCGCGTCTTCATCAGCGCGGCCATGCGGATGGCGTTGCGGCTGTAGTCGCTGAAGGTGAGGAAGGTGCCACCGTAGGGGATGAAGCCGCCATGCAGGGCCACGCCGTTCATGATGGCGGCCATGCCGAATTCGCGCACGCCGTAGTTGATGTGGCGGCCACCGTTGGGCACGCCGGCGTCGTCGAAACGCAGGTTGGGCGTGTGGCTGGTGTTGGTCAGGTTGCTGCCGGTCAGGTCGGCACTGCCGCCCAGCAGTTCGGGCAGGGCGGCGGTGAAGGCTTCCAGCGCGATCTGGCTGGCCTTGCGGCTGGCCACGGTGTGGGCGGCGGTGTGGGCGGCCACGGCCGCGTCCACCGCGGCTTGGGCAAAGCCGGCAGGCAGGTCGCCGCTCATGCGGCGGGCCAGTTCGGCGGCCAGGTCGGGGTACTTGGCCTTGTACTTGGCAAAGGCCGTGGCCCACTTGCCTTCGGCCGCGTCACCGGCGCGTTTGGCGTCCCAGGCGGCGTAGGCGGTCTCGGGGATGACGAAGGGCTCGTGCGCCCAGCCGATGGCCGCGCGGGTGAGCTTGATCTCCTCGGCGCCCAGCGCCTCGCCATGGGCCTTGGCGGTGCCGGCGCGGTTGGGCGAGCCCTGGCCGATGTTGGTCTTGCAGATGATCAGCGTGGGCTTGTCGGCGCTGGTCTTGGCCTGGGCGATGGCGGCGTCGACCGCGGTCACGTCGTGGCCGTCGACCGGGCCGATCACGTTCCACTGGTAGGCCGTGAAGCGCTGGGCCACGTCGTCCACGTACCAGGGCTTCACCTGCCCGTCGATGCTGATGCCGTTGTCGTCGTACAGCGCCACCAGCTTGTTCAGCTTCCAGGCGCCGGCCAGGGCGCAGGCCTCGTGGCTGATGCCTTCCATCAGGCAGCCGTCGCCCAGGAAGGCCCAGGTGCGGTGGTTCACCACGGTGTGGCCGGGGCGGTTGAACTGCTGCGCCAGCAGCTTCTCGGCCAGCGCCATGCCCACCGCGTTGGTGATGCCCTGGCCCAGCGGGCCGGTGGTGGTCTCGACCCCGGGGGTGACATGCACCTCGGGGTGGCCGGGCGTCTTGCTGTGCAGCTGGCGGAAGTTGCGCAGCTCGCTCATCGGCAGCGCATAGCCGGTCAGGTGCAGCAGCGCGTAGATCAGCATCGACCCGTGGCCGTTGCTCAGCACGAAGCGGTCGCGGTCGGCCCACTGCGGATTGGCCGGGTTGTGCTTCAGGTGCCGGCCCCACAGCGCCACGGCGATCTCGGCCATGCCCATCGGCGCGCCCGGGTGGCCACTGTTGGCCTGCTGCACCGCGTCCATCGCCAGCGCACGCACGGCGTTGGCCATCAGGGCAGATTGGCGGGCAGACTTCAGCGCCGACGGGCTGGGCTTGTTGTGGTTCTCGGTGGTGGCCATGCGCGGCGCCGCTGCGGGCGAGGTGGGTGGATC
>JAGOBT010000490.1 GCA_017999135.1 Burkholderiaceae bacterium | reverse complement strand
CCCGCCCGACGGGTTGGTGACCACCCGCCCGCCATAGGTGTTGTCGCCGTCCAGGATGAAGCGCTCGGCCGTGCCGTCGGGCGTCAGGCCCAGGCTCTCGTAGGTGATCAGCTCATTGGCGGTGAAGCAGTCGTGCAGTTCGACCACGTCCAGGTCGTCGGGGCCGATGCCGGCTTCGGCATACACCTGGGCCGCGGCCGCGCGCGCCATGTCGGCGCCCACCAGCTTGCGCATGTCGTCGCTGGCGAAGGTGGACGGGCCGTCGGTGGTCATGGCCTGGGCGGCGATGCGCACGCGGGCGTCCAGCCCGTGGCGGCGGGCGAAGTCGGCGCTGCACACCACCGCCGCGGCCGCGCCGCAGGTGGGCGGGCAGCACTGCAGCCGGGTCAGCGGGTCAAACACGCTGGGCGAGGCCAGCACGTCATCCAGCGTCACCGTCTGGCGGAACACTGCCAGCGGGTTGCGCGCCGCATGCTGGCGCGCCTTCACCGCGATGCGGGCGAAGGTGCTGGGGGCGATGCCATGCTCGGCGATGTAATCCCGCGCCGCACCACCGAAGAACTGCGCCGCGAACGGCGCCTTCGCATCCAGCCCCTGGTGCGCCTGCAGCGCGCTGGTGAAGCGGCCCAGCGGCGACGGCCGGTCGGTCCAGCTTTCCTTCAGCGCCCCGGGCACCATCTGCTCGAAACCCAGCGCCAGCACGCAGTCGGCCGCGCCCGAGGCCACCGCCTGGCGCGCCAGCCACAGCGCGGTGCTGCCGGTGGCGCAGTTGTTGTTGACGTTGACCACCGGGATGCCCGACAGGCCCACGCCGTAGAGCGCGGCCTGGCCGGCGGTGCTGTCGCCATACACATAGCCCACACAGGCCTGCTGCACCAGCGCGTAGTCGATGTGGGCATCGTCCAGTGCCAGCCTGGCAGCGCGGCTGCCCATCTGGTCGTAGGCCTCGCTGGCCCCAGGCTTGGTGAACGGGATCATGCCCACGCCCACCACATGCACGGCTTGCGTCACGGTCGACTCCTGTCGGGTGCCGGTTGGAATCTCACTCGCCGGCCTTCGACGGCCCCGGCGCGCGGTAGCGGAAGGTGCCCATGGCCTTGGCCGTCACCGTGCCGTTGGCGTCGGTGATCTCGGCTTCGCAGAAGCACACGCTCTTGCCGCCGCCGGTGGCGCGGCCGGTGGCGGTCAGGTCGCCCACGGCCGGTTTCATGAAGGCGATGTGCATGTCGATGGTGACCACCTCGCGCTGGTAGTCCACCCGACTGAGCGCGGCATTGGCCATGGCGCTGTCGAGCAGGCTCATCACCACGCCGCCGTGGCCGCCGCCATGGTTGTTCAACAGGTCGGGCCGCAGTGCCAGCTGCACCACGGCCACGCCGTCGGCTTCATGCGTGATGCGGGCGCCGATCATCACCAGGAACGGAATCACCCGGGCGCGGCCGTCGTGGTGGGCAGGGGTGGGCTCGGGCAGGGACATCGGGGCGGTCGGGCAGCGCAGAGGGCCGCAGCATCGGCGCACGCCGCCGCCCGGCCAATGGCCAAGCTGCACTTTGTCATTGGCCAAACTGTTCAGCCAGGGTTTCCACGGGGGCAGCGGCGCCAGGTCAAGGCGGTGACAGTGGCCGCCCGGGTGCGGGCCTAAAGTGGCTGCATCCACAACGACAACGGAGACCCCGATGCCCATGCGCCCGCCCCGCCCGTCCCGCCTGCGCCACGCCCTGGTGCCGCTGGCCGCCGCCACCGCCCTGCTGCTGTCGGCCTGCGCCGGCATGGCCCCGGGCAAGCCCGCCAGCTGGGCCGCACCGCAGACGGTGGTCGGTCCGTCCAGCTTCACCGGCGTGCACGGCCTGGCGGTCGACAAGCAGGGCCGGCTGCTGGCCGGCAGCGTGCTGGGCAATGCGATCTGGGAGGTGAACCGCAACACCGGCGCGGCCAAGATCCTGGTGGGCGGGCCCGACGGCCAGGCCGACGACATCGCCATCGCTCCCAACGGCGCCATGGCCTGGACGAACTACCTGCAGGGCGCGGTGCGCATCCGCGACAACGACCAGCAGCCCTCCCGCGTGATCGCCTCGGGCCTGCCGGGTCTCAATTCGCTGGCCTTCGACCCGCGCAACGGCAAGCTCTACGCCACCCAGGTGTTTCTGGGTGACGCGCTCTGGGAACTGGACCCGAGCGGCGCCAAGCCGCCGCGCCTGATCGCCAAGGACCTGGGCGGGCTGAACGGCTTCGAAGTGGGCCCCGACGGCATGATCTACGGCCCCCTGTGGTTCAAGCGCAGCGTGGCCCGGGTCGACCCGAAGGACGGCTCGGTCAGCGTGATCAGCGCCAGCTTCGAGACGCCGGCCGCCGCCAACCTGGACGGCAAGGGCAATGTGTGGGTGATCGACACCGCCACCGGCGAGCTGGCCAAGGTGGCGCTGGACACCGGCGCCCGCCAGGTGGTGGCCCGACTGTCCAGCGCGCTGGACAACCTGGCCATCGCGCCCGACGGCACCATCTATGTGTCGAACATGGCCGACAACGGCATCCAGGCCGTCAACCCCGCCACCGGCGCGGTGCGCCAGCTCACCCGTGGCGCGGTGGCGGTGCCCGGCGGCATCAAGGTCGATGGCAACACCCTGTGGCTGGCCGACATCTTCAGCTTCCGCAAGGTCGACCTGACCACCGGCCAGGTGACCGACGTCAAGCGCTCGCATGCGGTCGACAGCGACATCGAGTACCCGTTCTCGGTGGGGATGGGCAGCAAGCACCTGGCGCTGTCGTCTTGGTTCACCGGCACGGTGCAACTGATCGACCGCGCCAGCGGCAAGACCACGGCCATGCTGCATGGCTTCAAGGCGCCGTACGACGCCATTCCGATGGACGACGGCAGCCTGCTGGTGGCCGAGATCGCCACCGGCAGCATCACCCGTGCCAGCGGCGACAGCTTCGCCACCCGCACTCCGCTGGCCAGCGGCCTGGGCGGGCCGGTGCAGATGGTGCTGGGCCCCGATGGCCAGCTGTACGTGACCGAAGCAGCCGGCAACATCCAGCGCATCGACCCCAAGACCGGCGCCAAGACCCAGGTGGCCACCGGCCTGGCCCTGCCCGAGGGCCTGGCGTTCACGCCCTGGGGCACGCTGGTGGTGGCCGAGGCGGCGGCCGGCCGGCTGACCGAGCTGGACCTGGCCAACAACCAGCGCCGCACAGTCGCCGAGGGCCTGCCCATCGGCCTGAGTGCCGGCCCCGGCATGCCGCCGCCCTATGTGCCCACCGGCGTGGCGGTGGGCACCGACGGCAGCATCTACCTGAGCGCCGACCGCAACAACGCCATCT
>JAGOBT010000489.1 GCA_017999135.1 Burkholderiaceae bacterium | reverse complement strand
GGGTGCTGCTGCTGCCTTCCACGCCGGCATACCAGGCGTCGACGATGGTGCGCAGCAGGCCGAAGGCGCAGATCGCCACCACCAGGCCCAGCACCGTGAGGCCGGTGCGCAGCTTGTGGCGGAAGGCATTCTTCAGCAGCAGCTTCAGCAGGAACATGTCAGGCCCGGGCTTCGTCGACCAGCACACCCTTTTCCAGGTGGACGATGCGCCCGGCGCGGGCCGCCGCCTTGGGGTCGTGCGTCACCATCACGATGGTCTTGCCCAGCTGCTGCACCAGCGCGTCCAGCAGGCCCAGCACCTCTTCACCGGTGGTGCGGTCCAGGTCGCCGGTGGGCTCGTCGGCCACGATCAGTGCCGGGTCGGTCACCAGGGCCCGGGCGATGGCCACCCGCTGCTGCTGGCCGCCCGACAGCTCGTTCGGGTAGTGGTCGGCGCGGTCGTTCAGGCCCACCAGGTTCAGCACCTGGGCAACCCGCTGGTGCCGCTCACGCGCCGACAGGCCGGTCAGCAGCAGCGGCAGTTCCACGTTGTCGAAGGCGCTCAGCACCGGCAGCAGGTTGTAGAACTGGAAGATGAAGCCGACGTTGGCGGCGCGCCAGTCGGCCAGCGCGCCTTCGCCCAGGCGGGCAATGTCGACGCCGGCGATTTCAATGCTGCCGCTGCTGGGCTTGTCGATGCCGGCGATCAGGTTCAGCAGCGTGCTCTTGCCTGAGCCGCTGGGGCCCATCAGCGCGACGAACTCGCCCTGCATCACGTCGAGCTGAATGTCCATCAGCACCGGGATCGCCTGGCCGCCGCGCACATAGCCCTTGCTCAGGTGGCTGATCCTGATCAACGGCGTCATTTCGCGGTGACCGTCACCAGCGCCCCGGCCGCCAGCTTGTCCCCCGGCGCCAGCACCACCCGCTCGCCGGATTTCAGCGTGCCGCCGGTCACCTCCTGCAGGTCGCTGATGGGGCGGCCCAGGGTCACGGGCACCAGCTCCACCGTCTCGCCGGTCAGGCGAAAGACGACCGGCTTGCCATCCCGCTGCACCACCGCCTTGGGGTTGAGTGCAATCACCGGCTTCTGGTCGTCGGCCGTGGCCGGGCGTGACAGGAAGCTGACCTTGGCGCTCATCTCCGGCAGGATGCGCGCGTCCAGCGCCTCGAAGCGGATCTTGGTCATCACCGTGGCCTTGGCCCGGTCGACCGTGGGCACGATGCGCGACACATTGCCGCGCAGACGCAGGTCGGGCAGGGCGTCCAGCGTGATCTCGACCGGCTGCTCGGGCTTGATCTTCGCCACGTTGCTTTCGCTGACGTCGGCCTCCACCTCCAGCGTGCGCAGGTCGGCCATGGTCACCACCGCGCCCGAGGTGCCACTGGCGCTGGAGAACGGCGTGATCATGTCGCCCACGTTGGCGTTCTTCACCAGCACCACGCCGTCGAACGGCGCGCGGATCTCGGTGTTGGCCTGGTTCACCTGCTGCACCCGCACCTGCGCCTGGCTCTGGGCGATGGCGGCCTGCGCGGTGGTGATGGCCGCCTGCTGGGTGGCCAGGGCCGAGCGGGCCACGGCCAGGCGGCGGCTGGCGGCATCCACCGCCTGGGCCGAGATGAAGCCCTGGGCCTGCAGGGCCTGCTGGCGCTGCAGTTCCACCTCGGCATTGGCGAGCTCGGCGCGGGCCTGGCCCAGCGCGGCCTCGGCCTGGGCACGCGCGGCCTGCGCCTGCACCACGCCGGCCTGGCTGGCGCCGATGGCGGCCTGCACATCGCTGGCGTCCAGCCGGCCGATCAGGTCACCCTGCTTGACCAAGCTGCCTTCACGCACGTTCAGTTCCACCAGCCGGCCGGTGCCCTTGCTGGCCACCGCCGCGCGGCGTTGCGCCACCACATAGCCCGAGGCGGTGAGCTCGGCGAACTGCTGCGACGGGTAGGCCGCCAGCACGGCGGTGGTCTGCACGGCCGTCTTGCGCGGCATCAGCGCCAGCGCTGCAGCGCCGGCCAGCATCAGCGCGCCCAGCACCCAGGGCCAGCGCCGGCGGCGGCGCTGCAGCGGGGCGGCACTGCGGTCGATGCGCAGGGCGGCCAGGCCCTGCGGTGCGGCGGCAGCAGAAGGGGTGGGGGCAGCGGGCGCGTCGGCCATGGAAGCAGCGGGCAGGAAGCCGGATCAGGGGGCCTTGAGCATGCCACGGCCGCCCGGGCGGCCAGGTGCCCGGGGTCAAGGCACCGCGCTCAAGACCGCTGCCACAGCACTTTGCGGGCAAAGCCGCTCCAGGGTGCACCGCTGCGCAGCGCCGCGGCAAGCGCCGGGCCGTCCTCCACCCAGGTGCCGCCCAGTGCGGTGATGCCGCGGTCGAACAGCGGCTGCGGCAGGCAGCCGGCACCGGGGCCCACCATCGCCACCGCGCGCGCGCCGCGGCAGTGGGCCAGCATGGCATCCAGGCTGTCGTTGAGCAGCACGGTGCTGGTCATCAGCACCTGCGGGCAGGCCTGCAGCGCGGCCGGGTCCAGTGTCACGGCGAAGCCCGGGTGGGCGCCGGCCAGGTCGGCACGCAGTTCCACCACCGTCAGCCGGGCGCCGGTGTCGGCGATCTGCCGCACCAGCGGCGGAAAGAAGCCGACCATGCCGATGCGCTCGCCGGCGGTGGGCACCAGGCCGCCGATGGAATCGGTGGCGGTGGGCGGCACGGTGCCGGCCTGGTCCAGCAGGTGGCGGCTGAGCGCATTGACCGCGGCAAAGCCCAGGGTGCGCTCGGCGCCTTGGCCGTCGCGCCACAGGCGGGCCAGGGCCAGCGCGTCGCTGCCCACCAGGCGGGCACCGTCCAGGCCGGCCAGCGCGGCCAGGGTGTCGTCCAGCAGCACGTAGCTCAGGCCGATGGCGCCGCTGTCGAGCTCCACCGCGGCGAATTCGCCGGCCTTGGTGCCGGTCCAGGGCACCGGTGGCAGGTGGATGGCCCGCACGCACGGTGCCGGGCCCGGCCCCAGGCCGGTGGTGATCAGGTCCAGCAGGGCGTCGGCGACAGGGGCGGTGGCGTGCATGACGGCATCATGCCCGGCCTGGGTGGTGGTGGGCATCGGCCTTGAAACTGCTGCCAGCGCCCCAAGCTGCCCAGCGCAGGGCGCCAGCAGGCGCCGCCGCCCCTTGTCGAACAACACCGAGACCGCCCCATGACCAAGCAAACCCACGCCTTCCAGGCCGAAGTCAAGCAGATCCTGCACCTCGTCACCCACTCGCTGTACAGCAACAAGGAGATCTTCCTGCGCGAGCTGGTCAGCAACGCGAGTGACGCCTGCGACAAGCTGCGCTTCGAGGCGCTGGACAACAACGCGCTGTACGA
>JAGOBT010000047.1:7765-12350 GCA_017999135.1 Burkholderiaceae bacterium | reverse complement strand
TGGCGCTGCTGCGTGACCAGCGAAAACAGGAAGCCGGCGATCATCACCACGCCGAACAGCAGCACGCCTTCGTACACGAACGCGGCCATCCGCCGCGCCAGGCCGGGCGCCCGGGTCACGGCTGGCGGGGCGCCGAGGCGGCGGCCGTGGCCTGGGGGCCCCGTTGCGGCAGCAGCGTCTGGCTGTTCACCTGGTCGGGCTTGGCGGCAATCTTGGGCTGGCCCGGCTTCTGGTGCGCCGGCGGTTCTGCGCGCCGGGTCATCAGCGTGGTGGTGGCACCCGGCTTGGCCTGCACGATGGTCGGGGCCACCGGCTTGACCAGCGGTGCCGACGCGGCAGCCCGGGCAGGCTGGGGTGTCTTCTTCGGCACGGCGGCATCCAGCGCAGGCGCTGCGGCCGCAGCCTTGCGCTGGTCTGCAGCCGGCTTGGCGCGCTCGGCCAGCGCGCGCCGCTGGTCGTCTGGCAGGGCCTGGTAGGCCTCCCAGCGTTGCTGTTTCTGCTCGCGGGTCAACTGTCTTGATTCCTGGAAGTTCAGCCGTGCGCGGCCCCGTTCTGCCGGCGTCATGCGCGCCCATTCGGCCATGCGCTCCTGGACACGCTGGCGCTCTTCGGCAGGCATGGACGGGAACCGGGCAGCCACCTCCAGCCACTTGGCCTTGCGTGCGGCGTCGATGGTGTGCCAATCGCGTTGCAGCGGTGCCAGCACGCTGCGTTGCTGGGCACTCAGCGCAGGCCAGGCCGGGCCGCTGGTGTCCGGTGCGGTGGCGGCAACAGGGCGGGCCGGTTGTGCGATTGCGTCCGCGCTGCCCGCGGCCAGCAGCAGCACCAGGGCCAGGGACCGGATCAACGCAGACACGGCCGGCGGACCATCCTCAAGGTGCCTCGCCACTGCGCAGAAACTCACTGAAGCCGGGGTCGCCGTAGGCCGCGGGGGGCAGGTCGTCCGCCAGCAGCGCGCTGTCGATCTCGGCGGCCACCTCGATCTGCTGCAGATCATGGTGGTGCTGGATGAACACCAGCCCCGCCACCAGCATGGCCAGCGGCAGGGCCGACACCAGGCGCAGCCACAGGGACGGCGGGCCGCCGAGCGCAGCCGCTCGGCCGGCGTGCACCACCACCACCGGTGCCGCGGCCAGTGCCGCGGCGGCGCGGCGCGACGCCAGTGCACGCTCGCGGCTGAACCGGAGCCGTTCGGCAATGTCGTGGGGCAGCGCCTGGGCGCCGCCGCTGAGATGCGCCGTCAGGCGCTGGGCGAACTGGCCTTCCAGCGCCTCGGGCCTGGGCAGATGGCCAGCCATGGTGGGGTGGGGGTGGGTCAACGGATTCACGGCACGATTCCCTTGCTTCGCAGCGCCTCGGCCAAGGCATGGACGGCACGGGAGCAGTGGGTCTTGACACTGCCTTCGGAGCAACCCATCACGGCTGCCGTTTCGGCAGTGTCCAACTCTTCCCAGTAACGCAGCAGGAACGCTTCCCGTTGACGTGTCGGCAGCTCGGCGATCTGCGCTTCGATCGCAAGCAAGATCTGTGACCGGGAGGCCAAGTCGGCAGCGCTTTCGGCCCCCGGCATGCCGCTGGCAGCTTCCAGGCTTTCGAGCAGGTCGAAGTCCTCGCCGCCGTCGCCTTCGAAGTCCGACATGTTCTGCAGCACGGCATTGCGCACCTTCTGGCGCCGGAACCAGTCCATCGTGGCGTTGGACAGGATGCGCTGGAACAGCAGCGGCAATTCGGCGGCCGGGCGGTCGCCGTAGTTCTCGGCCAGGCGGATCATCGCGTCCTGCACGATGTCGAGCGCTGCATCCTCGTCGCGCACCGCATACAGGGTGCGCTTGAAGGCGCGCTTCTCAACACTCTTGAGACAGTCCGAGAGTTCTTTGTCGCTGGCCAAATGGGTCCCGCTACCCGGGGTGGGCGGCGGCCGAAAACGCCTCGGATTATGTCACCAGGCCGACATGGTGCACCGCCGTGGCGCAGCGCGCCGCGAACTGATGCGATAATGCTGCTTCGCACAACGCATCACTGGTCTCAAGCAGGCTCACCGACCCCGGGAGCCTTTGTTTTTTGATCGCGCAATCACTGCGCAGGTGCCACATCCGCCTCACGAGGGCGCGAAGAGGCACACCGATGGTTTTTCGTCAGAGAAATTCACAGAGGTTCCCCAATGGACATGTCTGCCGCGGAAGTCAAGCGCGCCTCGATGGCGCCGCCGCAATCCTCCCCCTCCCACCCGCCTGAGCTCAACGGCTCGGAAATCATGGTCCGCTGCCTGCAGGCAGAGGGCGTCAAGTTCATGTGGGGCTACCCCGGCGGGGCGGTTCTCTACATCTACGACGCGCTTTACAAGCAGGACACCATCGAGCATGTGCTGGTGCGCCATGAGCAGGCTGCCGTGCACGCCGCCGACGGCTATGCCCGCGCCACCGGCGAAGTGGGCGTGGCCCTGGTCACCAGCGGTCCCGGCGTGACGAATGCCATCACCGGCATCGCCACCGCCTACATGGATTCGATCCCGATGGTGATCGTCACTGGCCAGGTGCCCACGCCCGCCATCGGCCTGGACGCCTTCCAGGAATGCGACACCGTGGGCATCACCCGCCCCATCGTCAAGCACAACTTCCTGGTGAAGGACGTGCGTGACCTGGCGGTGACGATGAAGAAGGCCTTCCACATCGCCCGCACAGGCCGCCCCGGCCCGGTGGTGGTCGACATCCCGAAGGACGTCTCGCTCAAGACCTGCCCCTTCGTCTACCCCGACAAGGTGGAGATGCGGTCGTACAACCCGGTCAAGAAGGGCCATGGCGGGCAGATCCGCAAGGCCATGCAGCTGCTGCTGACCGCCAAGCGCCCCTACATCTACGCTGGCGGCGGCGTGATCCTGGGCAATGCCGCGCCTGAACTGCGTGAACTGGCCGACCTGCTGGGCTATCCCTGCACCAACACCCTGATGGGCCTGGGCGCCACCTCGGCGGCCGACCCCAAGTTCCTGGGCATGCTGGGCATGCACGGCACCTACGAAGCCAACATGACGATGCAGCACTGCGACGTGCTGATCGCCGTGGGTGCACGCTTCGACGATCGGGTGATCGGCAACCCCAAGCACTTTGCCTCCGTCGAGCGCAAGATCATCCACATCGACATCGATCCCTCATCCATCAGCAAGCGTGTCAAGGTCGACATCCCCATCGTCGGCGACACCAAGGACGTGCTGCAGGAGATGATCGCCTTCGTCAAGGACAGCCCGCTGCGCGCCGACGTGCACGCGCTGTCGGCGTGGTGGGGCCAGATCAATGAATGGCGCAAGCGCGAGTGCCTGGCCTACAAGCAGAGCGACGACGTCATCAAGCCGCAGTTCGTGGTGCAGACGCTCAGTGAGCTGACCAAGGACATCGACACCTACATCACCAGCGATGTGGGCCAGCACCAGATGTGGGCAGCGCAGTTCTACCGCTTCCATGAGCCGCGGCGCTGGATCAACAGCGGTGGCCTGGGCACGATGGGCGTGGGCCTGCCTTATGCCATGGGCATCAAGCTGGCCAAGCCCGACAGCGAGGTGTTCTGCATCACCGGCGAGGGCAGCATCCAGATGTGCATCCAGGAGCTGTCGACCTGCCTGCAGTACCGCACGCCGGTGAAGATCGTCGCGCTGAACAACCGCTACCTGGGCATGGTGCGGCAGTGGCAGCAGCTGGACTATGGCGGCCGCTACTCGCACAGCTACATGGACGCGCTGCCCGATTTCGTCAAGCTGGCCGAGGCCTATGGCCACGTCGGCATCAAGATCGAGAAGCCGTCCGAGGTGGAGCCGGCCCTGAAGGAGATGATCCGCCTGAAGGACCGCACCGTCTTCCTGGACGTGCGCACCGACCCGACCGAGAACGTCTGGCCGATGGTGCAGGCGGGCAAGGGCATCACCGAGATGCTGCTGGGGTCCGAGGATCTGTGACCGGCTGAAGGCCGGCCGGGCTGCAGCGGTTGCCGCTGCTGCAGCCGGGGCCGACCGACAGGCTGGCCGCCACCCGGACCAACCGATTCCCAACGCTTGAAGGGCGTGGCCAAGGGCCTGCGGTTACCGCCGCTTGCCCGAAGAACCCCGCCCGAGAGGATTGCGCATGAAACACATCATTGCCGTGCTGCTCGAGAACGAGCCCGGCGCCTTGTCCCGCGTGGTGGCCCTGTTCAGCGCCCGCGGCTACAACATCGAGAGCCTGACGGTGGCCCCCACCGAAGACCCCAGCCTCTCGCGCATGACCATCGTCACCACCGGGTCCGACGAGGTCATCGAGCAGATCACCAAGCACCTGAACCGCCTGATCGAGGTGGTGAAGGTGGTCGACCTGACCGAAGGCAGCTACACCGAGCGCGAGCTGATGCTCATCAAGGTGCGCGCCGTCGGCAAGGAGCGCGAAGAGATGAAGCGCATGGCCGACATCTTCCGCGGCCGCATCATCGACGTGACCGAAAAGAGCTACACGCTGGAGCTCACCGGCGACGCCGGCAAGCTCGATGCCTTCATCGAGGGCATCGACCGCACGGCGATCCTGGAGACGGTGCGCACCGGCGCCAGCGGCATCGGCCGCGGCGAACG
>JAGOBT010000047.1:0-7665 GCA_017999135.1 Burkholderiaceae bacterium | reverse complement strand
CATGAAGGTCTATTACGACAAGGACGCCGATCTGAGCCTGATCAAGGGCAAGAACGTCACCATCATCGGCTACGGCTCGCAGGGTCATGCCCACGCCCAGAACCTGAACGACAGCGGCGTGAAGGTCACCGTCGGCCTGCGCAAGGGCGGTGCCAGCTGGGGCAAGGCCGAGAAGGCCGGCCTGAAGGTGGCCGAGATCGCCGACGCGGTGAAGAGCGCCGACGTGGTGATGATCCTGTTGCCCGACGAGCAGATCGCCAGCGTCTACAACGCCGACGTGCATGCCAACATCAAGCCCGGCGCGTCGCTGGCGTTTGCCCACGGCTTCAACGTGCATTACGGCCAGGTCGTGCCGCGTGACGACATCGATGTGTGGATGGTCGCGCCCAAGGCCCCCGGCCACACCGTGCGCAACACCTACAGCCAGGGTGGCGGCGTGCCGCACCTGATCGCCGTGCATGCCGACAAGACCGGCAAGGCGCGTGACCTGGCCCTGAGCTATGCCGCGGCCAACGGCGGCGGCAAGGCCGGCATCATCGAGACCAACTTCCGCGAGGAGACCGAGACCGACCTGTTCGGCGAGCAGGCCGTGCTGTGCGGTGGCACGGTCGAGCTGATCAAGGCGGGCTTCGAGACGCTGGTGGAAGCCGGCTACGCGCCCGAGATGGCCTACTTCGAGTGCCTGCACGAGCTGAAGCTGATCGTCGACCTGATCTATGAAGGCGGAATCGCCAACATGAACTACTCGATCAGCAACAACGCCGAATATGGCGAGTACGTGACCGGCCCGAAGATCGTCACCGACGCCACCAAGGCGGCGATGAAGCAGGCGCTGAAGGACATCCAGACCGGCGAATACGCCAAGAGCTTCATCCTGGAGAACAAGGCCAACGCGCCCACGCTGCTGAGCCGCCGCCGCCTGACCGAAGAGCACCAGATCGAGGTCGTCGGCGAGAAGCTGCGCGCGATGATGCCCTGGATCAAGGCCAACAAGCTGGTCGACAAGAGCCGCAACTGACCCGGTTGCGCCGCTGACGGAAGCCGCCTTCGGGCGGCTTTTGTCGTCTGCGCTATCCTCACCGCCAATGACCGAACCGCGACCCAACGACCCGGCTGACGCCGACGATCCGGCAGCGCCCGTGCCGCCGCGGCGCAAGGGCATCTATGCGCTGCCCAATGCCATCACGCTGTCGGCGCTGTTCGCCAGTTTCTACGCCATCGTGATGGCGATGAATGGCCGTTTCGAGACCGCCTGCATCGCGATCTTTGCCGCCGCCGTGCTCGACAGCCTGGACGGCCGGGTGGCGCGCATGACCAACACCCAGAGCGCCTTCGGCGAGCAGATGGACAGCCTGGCCGACATGGTCAGCTTTGGTGCCGCGCCAGCGCTGATCGTCTACCAATGGGCCCTGCAGGACCTGGGCAAGCCGGGCTGGATCCCGGCCTTCGTCTACATCGCCGGGGCGGCACTGCGGCTGGCGCGCTTCAACGTCAACATCGGCGTGGTCGACAAGCGCTTCTTCCAGGGCCTGCCCAGCCCGGCGGCGGCGGCGCTGGTGATGGGCCTGATCTGGGTGGTCGACGACGCTGGCGTGAAGAATGTCGGTCGCATCGACTGGGCGGCCTGGTCGGCCTTCGGCGTCACGCTGTATGCGGGCCTGTCGATGGTGACGAACGCGCCGTTCTACAGCTTCAAGGTGTTCGGCGGTCGGCGCACCGTGCCCTTCGTGGTGCTGGTGGCCATCATGCTGGTGATCGCCGTGGTGGCGCTGGACCCGCCGCGGGTGCTGTTCGTGCTGTTCTGCGCCTATGGCGTGTCGGGCTACCTGGTCTACGCCTGGCGCAAGTTCAAGGGCAAGCCGGTCAGCGTGATCGCCACCAGCACGGATGAGCCCGACGAGATCGGCCTGCACCGCTGATGCGCTGTGCTACATTCGTGGCGATGTCGATCTTCAACGTGACCCTGCTACTAGGCGTGCCGCCGGCGCGCTAGGTTTCCTCGTCTTCACGTTTTCAGGATCCACGGCCCGCCAGCGTTTCGCAGCGGGCCGTTTCTGTTTCTGGAACCCACTCCCTGCTGCGGCGCACCCCCACCGCCCGCTTCACCCACGGAGAGTTCCATGCCCATGTTGCCCGACCCCGCCGCCAAGTACCGTGCCTTCGCCCCGGTGCGCCTGACCGACCGCACCTGGCCCGATGCGGTGATCACCCGCCCGCCCGTGTGGTGCAGCGTCGACCTGCGCGACGGCAACCAGGCGCTGATCGAGCCGATGGACCCGGCGCGCAAGCTGCGCATGTTCCAGATGCTGGTGCAGATCGGCTTCAAGGAGATCGAGGTCGGCTTCCCGTCGGCCTCGCAGGCCGACTTCGACTTCGTGCGCCTGTTGATCGAGCAGCGGCTGATCCCCGACGACGTCACCATCCAGGTGCTGACCCAGGCGCGTGACCACCTGATCAGCCGCACCTTCGAGGCCCTGGTGGGCGTGCCGCGCGCCATCGTGCACCTGTACAACGCCACCGCGCCGGTGATGCGCCAGGTGGTGCTGGGGCAGAGCGAAGACGGCATCGTCGACCTGGCCACCACCCATGCCCGCCTGGTGCGGGATCTGGCCGCACAGCAGCCCGACACGCAGTGGACGCTGCAGTACTCGCCCGAGATGTTTTCGGGCACCGAACTGCCGTTCGCCAAGCGGGTGGTCGATGCGGTGACCGCAGTGTGGCAGCCCACGCCGCAGCACAAGTGCATCATCAACCTGCCGTCGACGGTGGAGCACAGCACGCCCAACATCTTTGCCGACATGGTGGAGTGGATGCACCGCCACCTGGATCGACGCGACAGCATCGTGCTGTCGATCCACCCCCACAACGACCGCGGCACGGGCACCGCGGCGGCCGAGCTGGCCATCATGGCCGGTGGCGACCGCATCGAAGGCTGCCTGTTCGGCAACGGCGAGCGCACCGGCAATGTCGACGTGGTGAACCTGGCGCTGAACCTTTACACCCAGGGCGTGCACCCGGGCCTGGACTTCAGCGACATCGATGCGGTGCGCCGCACGGTGGAGCATTGCAACCAGCTGCCGGTGCATCCGCGCCATCCGTATGTGGGCGATCTGGTCTACACCTCGTTCTCCGGCTCGCACCAGGATGCAATCAAGAAGGCCTTCGCTGCCCGGCGCGAGGGCGATGTGTGGGACATGCCCTACCTGCCGATCGACCCCAAGGACCTGGGCCGCAGCTATGACGCGGTGATCCGGGTGAACAGCCAGTCGGGCAAGGGCGGCATCAGCTACCTGCTCGAGGCCGACCACGGGCTGGAACTGCCGCGGCGGCTGCAGATCGAGTTCTCGTCGCAGGTGCAAGCGGTGATGGACGTTCAAGGCAAGGAACTGACCTCGGCCGACATCTGGGGCCTGCTGCGCGAGGCCTACCACCTGGGTGACGGTGACGTGGCCATCAGCGACCAGCACATCGATGAGCAGCCCGATGGCCGGGTGCGGTTGGCGCTGCAGCTGCGCGCGGCCGGCCAGCAGCTCGCGCTGCGCGGTGAGGGCAACGGCCCGGTCGATGCATTCGTCGATGCGCTGCAGCGTGCCACCGGCGTCGGCATCCAGGTGCTGGACTACCACGAGCATGCGATTGCGAAGGGTCCCGGCACCGGGTCCAGCGCCCGCGCCGCAGCCTATCTGGAACTGCGCATCGCCGATACTCGCACGCTGTTCGGCGTGGGGATCGACGGCAACATCGTCACTGCGTCGATGAAGGCTGTGGTCTCGGGCCTGCTGCGCAGCGGCGCCTGGACCGGCCAGCACGAACTGCCGGCCGCACACACCGCCACCGCCTGATCCGCCACGCCCACCAGACACCGAGGAGCACCCCATGGCCGACCAACTGATCATCTTCGACACCACGCTGCGCGACGGCGAGCAATCCCCCGGCGCGTCGATGACGCGCGACGAGAAGCTGCGCATCGCCCGCCAGCTGGAGCGCCTGAAGGTCGACGTGATCGAGGCCGGCTTCGCAGCGTCGAGCAACGGTGATTTCGAGTGCGTGAAGGCCATCGCCAACACCATCAAGGACTCCACCGTCTGTTCGCTGGCCCGCGCCAACGACCGCGACATCGCCCGCGCCGCCGAAGCGCTGGCAGGCGCGAAGCGCTCGCGCATCCACACCTTCATCGCCACCAGCGCGCTGCACATGGAAAAGAAGCTGCGCATGTCGCCCGACGAGGTGTTCGAGCAGGCCAGGCAGTCGGTGCGCTTTGCGCGCAACCTGTGCGCCGACATCGAGTTCAGCCCCGAAGATGGCTACCGGTCGGACCCCGACTTCCTGTGCCGCATCCTGGAGGCGGTGATCAACGAAGGCGCCACCACGCTGAACATCCCCGACACCGTGGGCTATGCAGTGCCCGAGTTGTACGGCGAGTTCATCCGCAACCTGCGCGAGCGCGTGCCCAACAGCGACAAGGCGATCTGGAGCGTGCATTGCCACAACGACCTGGGCATGGCGGTGGCCAATTCGCTGGCCGGGGTGAAGATTGGCGGTGCACGGCAGGTGGAGTGCACCATCAACGGCCTGGGCGAGCGGGCCGGCAACTGCTCGCTCGAAGAGATCGTGATGGCGGTGAAGACCCGGCGCGACTACTTCGGCCTGGATGTGGGCATCGATGCCACCCAGATCGTGCCGGCCTCGCGCATGGTGAGCCAGACCACCGGCTTCGTGGTGCAGCCGAACAAGGCGGTGGTGGGCGCGAACGCGTTTGCCCACGCCAGCGGCATCCACCAGGACGGCGTGCTCAAGGCGCGCGACACCTACGAGATCATGCGCGCCGAGGATGTAGGCTGGGCGGCCAACAAGATCGTGCTGGGCAAGCTCAGCGGCCGCAATGCCTTCAAGGCCCGCCTGCAGGAACTGGGCATCGAGATGGAGAGCGAGGCCGACATCAACACCGCCTTCGCCCGCTTCAAGGACCTGGCCGACCGCAAGGCCGAGATCTTCGACGAAGACATCATCGCCCTGGCCAGTGACGAGAGCGTGACCCGCGAGCAGGAGCACTACCGCCTGGTCAGCCTGCGCCAGCATTCCGAAACCGGCGAACGGCCGCATGCCGCGGTGGTGTTCGCCGCCGGCGGCGTGGAGCACAGCGCCGAGAGCGATGGCAATGGTCCGGTGGACGCCAGCCTGAAGGCGATCGAGTCCCAGCTGGCAACTGGCGCAGAACTGGTGCTCTATTCGGTCAATGCCATCACCAGCGGCAGCACAGAATCACAAGGCGAGGTGACTGTGCGCCTGCAACTCGGCGGCCGGGTGGTCAACGGCGTGGGTGCCGACCCGGACATCGTGGTGGCATCGGCCAAGGCCTATCTGGCGGCCCTGAACAAGCTGCAGTCCAAGGCCGAACGCGTGGCTGCACAGGGCTGAGGCCGGGCACAGAGCCTCCTGAGGAGGCTGTGTGCCTGCCGAAGCGGCCGAGCTCTGCGAGGCCGTGGGTGGATTCACTTTACAAAACGCATGCAAGTTTTTGATCTTGCGTGTGTTTTTGGGGTGGCCTACACTTGAGAATCGGTTATTCCCCTACTTTGCCTGCCTGGATTCCCATGAAACTGACATTGCCGATGCTGTTGCTGGCCCTGTGTGCGGCCCTGACCATCGGCACGCCTGCCGAAGCGCGGCAGGACAAGCAGCGCGTCAGTGCATCAAAGGCTGGCAAGGCCACCCCGGCGCGGCGCGGCGCCACCGCCGGCAAGGCCCGCGGGCAGCAGCGGCCGGTGGCCGTGCGTGCAGGGCAGGTGCGGCGTGTGGCGTTGCAGCCGGTGGTGCCGGCCCGCCCCAGCGTCGGCCAGGTGCTGGGCCTGCATGACAGCGACGACCCGCTCGACCTGAAGTCCAGCGTGGCGCTGGTCGTCGACCAGGACACCAACGAGGTGCTGTTCAGCAAGAACCCCGGCGCCGTGCTGCCGATCGCGTCGATCACCAAGCTGATGACAGCGCTGGTGGTGGCCGAATCCAAGGTGTCGCTGGACGACGTGCTGACGATCACCCAGGACGACATCGACACCGAGAAGGGCAGCCGGTCCCGCCTGGCGGTGGGCACCCAGCTCACCCGCGGCGAGATGATGCACCTGGCGCTGATGTCGTCGGAGAACCGCGCCGCCAATGCGCTGGGCCGCCACCATCCCGGTGGGTTGCAGGCTTTCGTCGACGCGATGAACCACAAGGCCGCCGCGCTGGGCATGCGCGACACGCATTACGTGGAGCCCACTGGCTTGTCCAGCCGCAACCAGTCCAGCGCGCAAGATCTGGCCGTGCTGGTGCGCGTGGCGCACCAGGTGCCGCTGCTGCGTGAGCTGTCCACCTCGCAAGAGGCGCAGGTGGCGGTGGGGCACCGCGTCATGCAGTTCCGCAACACCAATGGCCTGGTGAGCAACCCGCAATGGGAGATCGGTCTGCAGAAGACCGGTTACATCGCCGAAGCGGGCCGCTGCGTGGTGATGCAGGCGCAACTGGCCGGCCGCAAGCTGATCATGGTGCTGCTGGATTCGGCCGGCAAGTACTCGCGCATCGGCGATGCCGAGCGCATCCGCAAGTGGCTGGGCTCAGCCGCCGCGCCGGTGGCGCGCCTGAGCTGACAGCCTGACTGGGCACCGCCGCTCAAGCGGCGTGGTGCCCCAGCGATTCAGAGATCTGCGCGGCCGTGGCGCGCACCCGGTCGGCCCAGGATTCCTCCAGCCGGTCGGCCGGTGCCGACACTGACAGGCCTGCCACCAGCCGGCCCTGGTCGTCGTAGATGCCGGCGGCCATGCAGCGCACGCCCAGTTCCAGTTCTTCGTCATCACGGGCCAGGCTGTTCTGGCGCACCTGGGCCAGTTCGCGCTCCAGCCGCTGGACCTCGGTGATGCTGTTGCGGGTATGGCCTGACAGGCCCGTGCGCGCGGCGTAGGCGCGCACCCGCTGCGGGTCTTCATGGGCCAGGAACAGCTTGCCCACCGATGTCAGGTGCAGCGGCGCGCGGCCACCCACGGCGCGCACCACCTGCATGCCCGAGCGTTCACTGTAGGTTCGCTCGATGTAGACGATCTCGTCGCCCTGGCGCACCGACAGGTTCACCGGCTGGTGGGTGAGCTTGTGCAGTTCGCGCATCGGGCCGATGGCAGCATCGCGCACGTCCAGCCGTGCCTTCACCAGGTTGCCCAGTTCCAGCAGGCGCATGCCCAGCCGGTAGCTGCCGGCCTCGGGCCGGTCGACGAAGCGGCCGATGGCCAGGTCGTTCAGGATGCGGTGGGCGGTGGACGGGTGCAGCCCTGTGCGTTCGCTCAGCACTTTCAGCGAAACCGGGTCCTGGTGCGCCGCCAGCGCGTCGAGCAGCGAGAACATGCGTTCGATGACCTGGATGGCAGGCGTCTGGCCTTGTTTGAGGGTCGTCATGGGATGTCCTGGGGTTCTCCCTATTTTGCATGGCGAAACCACGCCGTGCATCGTGGACTGTCGGCCCAGCGCTCAAGTCGGCGTCAAGCAGGTGTCAGCTGCGGCGATGCCGCTGCGCACGGCGCCTTCCAGCGTGGCCGGGTAGGGGCCTTGCACATGGTCGCCGGCAGCCAGCAGGCCGGGGGCGATCTGCATCGGCGGCCGCACCAGGGCAGGGGTGCAGGCAAAGGTGGCACGCCGTTC
>JAGOBT010000488.1 GCA_017999135.1 Burkholderiaceae bacterium | reverse complement strand
GGCGGGTCGCGCCACCGGCGGCGCGGCGCTGGCGGCAGAGGCGGGCAGGGGTGTAGCCTGGCCGGAGGCCGGCGAGCGCACGCCCCACACCAGCAGCGCGGTCAGCCCGGCGCCGGCCAGCAGCCCTAGCGACACCGCCAGCCAGGGCTTGGGCCGCGCACCGGCTGCCGGGTCAACCCCCGCTTCCGGGCCGAACACCTCGGCCGCGGCCTTGTCCACCACGGCGCGGCTCACCTGGTGTTGCCCGGTGGCCCAGGCGCCCAGCAGCGCGCGGCCGGCCAGCAGGTTGATGCGCCGCGGCACCCCGCGCGACAGGCGGTGGATGCGCTTGAGCGCTGCTACATCGAACGGTAGCTGCCCAATGTGCCCGGCGATGGCCATGCGGTGCTCGATGTACTGGATAGACTCGGGCTCGCTCAGCGCGTCGAGATGAAAACGGGCAATCACGCGCTGGGCCAGCTGCTCCAGCTCCGGGCGCGCCAGCATCGTGCGCAGCTCGGGCTGGCCGATCAGCACGATCTGCAGCAGCTTGCGCTCGCTGGTTTCCAGGTTGGTCAGCAGGCGCAGCTGCTCCAGCACGTCGGCGCTGAGGTTCTGCGCCTCGTCGATGATCAGCACGCTGCTCTGGCCGGCCGCGTGGCTTTGCAGCAGAAAGGCATTCAGCGCGTCGATGTAGTTCTTGACCGTGACCACGCCGCCGTCGGCCGGCGGCACGGGGATGTGGAACTCCTCGCAGACCGACTGCAGCAGCTCCGTCACCGTCAGCTTGGGGTTGAAGATGTAGGCCACATGGCAGCCTTCGGGGATCTGCTCCAGGAAGCAGCGGCACACCGTGGTCTTGCCGGTGCCGATGTCGCCGGTCAGCAGGACGAAGCCGCCGCCCGCGCCGCCCATCGCGCTGCCGGGGGCCGCCACGCCGTACAACAGGTGCGCCAGCGCCTCGCGGTGGCGCTCGCTCATGAAGAGGTACCGCGGGTCAGGCGCGATGGAGAAAGGGTCCTGCGTCAGGCCGAAGTGGTGCGCGTACATGGGCGCGAGCATAGCGCCATCGCCCGGGCCACCTCCGGGACAGCTCCTGCGGCGTCCGAGGAGCCGTCCGGCAGCCCTGGAGGGCCTTTTTTAGCAAAAATATGACAAAAATGGCCTGATCCCAGCGTCGAATGGTCAGTAGATGCTACATAAACAGGAGCGTTCAGCGTGGGTTCGCCATCAGGTGTTTGGCGATGGCATGGTAGGCGGGCAGCGACGTCGGGTCGTTGAAGGCATTCGCCGCCTGCGGGAACGACGCATAACGCGCAATCACCATCTCCGCCTTCGGGTCGACGTAGACCGTCTGGCCGTGGATGCCCCGTGCGGCATAGGCGCCATGCTCGTTGTGCGACACCCACCACATGTTGCGGTAGCTCCAGCCGGGCAGGGTGGTGTAGCTGGCGGGGAAGGCCGCCTTGTCGCCGCCTTTGCGGATGTCGTCCACCACCGCCTTGGGGATGATCTGCTGGCCGGCGAACTGGCCGTCGTTGCGCATCATCTCGCCGAAGCGCGCCAGGTCGCGCAGGCCGGTGTTCAGGCCGCCGCCCGCGAACTCGGTGCCCACGCTGTCCACCGCGATGTAGGCGTCCTGCTCCATGCCCAGCTTGCGCCAGACCCGGTCCGACAGGTTCTCGCCGGCCGACTTGCCCGTCACGCGGCGGATCACCCAGCCGATGGTGTCGCTGTTCACCGTCTTGTAGGCGAAGGGGCCGCCATGTTCGCCTTCCTTCTGCACGGTCTTCAGGAAGTCGTAGAAGCTCTGCGGCCCCGCGTAGCCCGGGGGGCGCGGCAGCACGCCGCCGGCGCGCACGTGGTCCCAGATCTCGGCCTTGGGGTCGGCGTAGTTCTCGCTGTACTTGAGGCCGGTGCGCATGTCCAGCACCTGGCGGATGGTGGCGTCACCGAAGGCGCTGTCTTTCAGCTCGGGCACGTACTGCGCCACCTTTGCGTTTTCGTCGAGCTTGCCCTCGGCCACCAGGATCTGCCCGATCAGGCCGAAGAAGGATTTGGTGACCGATTGCGCGATGTGCTGGCCGTCCACCCGCAGCGCGCCGCCGTAGCGCTCGTACACCACGCGGCCCTTGTGCAGCACCACCACGCCATCGGTGAAGTTGGCGTTGAAGGCCTGGCCCCAGGTCATGGGGTCGGTCTTGCCCAGGGGGGTGAAGGTCACCGCGTCGAGGTCGTCGCGCTCGGCGCGCGGCAGCGGCACCGGCGCGCCCAGGCCGCGCGAGACATTGGTCGTCGGGCCGAGCTGGCGGAAGTTGGAGAAGGACCAGCGGAACTTGGGGAAGGTGTAGAACGAGCCGTCGGCCCAGCGGATGATGCGGTCCGGCGGCGGCGGCGAGCCCACCATCCAGCCCAGCTTGACCGGGTCGGTGCTCTCGGCGGTGGGCGGGGCCGGCGGCGTGGCAAAGGCCGGCGTGGGGGTGGGCGTCTGGGCCAGGGCGCCGGTGGCCGCCAGGCCGGTGATCAAGGCCGTGGTCATGCAGGACAGGGCCCGGCGGGCATGGGGGGTCTTCTTCATGGGGCGTCTCCGGATGTTGTGGTTGGCCCGGCCATCGTAGGCCGCACGCGCCGGCCGGCGCCATGCTCGCAAACCATGCGTTTGACGCCTTGGGGACATCTCGCCCGGCGCCTCGCCGCGCCCCTCAGCCGCCGGCTTTGCCCTTGCGCGCCTCCATCTCCCGGACCAGCGCACGCGCCTCGTCACCTTCGGGGATCGGCTGGCCGCCATCGCGCCATTGCACCGCGGCCTTGAAGCCGTTCTCCTGGGCATAGCGGCGAAACCACAGGCCCTCCGGGTTGTGGCGCGTGATGCCGTCGAACACCGTGGCCATCTGCTGCGCCTGCTCCAGGCCCATGGTCAGCATCACCTGGTTGACGACCATCTTGTGCATCGCCAGGTGGCTGGACGGCACGGCGGCGATGCGGTTGGCCAGCTTCATCACGGCGGCTTCCAGCTGCTCAGCCGGCACCGCCTCGTTGGCCAGGCCCCAGGCTGCGGCGGTGCGGCCGTCGATCACGTCGCCGGTGAACATCAGCTGCTTGGCGCGCGTGGGCCCCAGGCGGTAGGTCCACATCGCCGTGGTCGGGCAACCCCAGACCCGCGTCGGCATGTAGCCGATGCGCGCGTCCTCGGCCATCACCAGCAGGTCGCACGAGAGCGCAATGTCGCTGCCCCCGGCCACGGCCGCGCCATGCACCTTGGCAATCGTGGGCTTGGCGCTTTTCCACAGCGTCATGAAATCTTCCGTGTTGCGCTTCATGTAGGCGTAATCGACCATCGGGTCCCACGG
>JAGOBT010000487.1 GCA_017999135.1 Burkholderiaceae bacterium | reverse complement strand
GTCCTCACCCTGGCCACCCCCGCGTGGCGCACCGCGGCCACCGGGCAGCGGGATGCCGAAGCGACGGAAGAACTCTTCCATGTTGGGGTCCATGCCGCCACCGCCGGGCGCGGCCGAACTGCGGCCGCTGCGCTCCAGGGTGCGGATGTTGACCACCGACGGTCCCACCTTCTCGACCAGTTCGGAGAAGTCGGGCAACTCGGCGCGGGCTTGCGCCTGGGCCAACTGGGGCGCCCAGCCCGCCGCCAGGCCCAGGCAAAGACCAGCCGCCACGGCCAGGCGGCGCCCACGCTGCAGCGGCCGCACCATCGATGCAATCAGATCGGACATCCATTCACCTCTCGAGAGAAGAATTCGGCACAGCCGCGTAGCTGGCGCCGGCGGGCAGAAATTCAACGCTTGCGTTCGAGCTGCGACACGAATTGCTGCACCGTGGCCATCGGCACCTCGCCCACCACGGTGAGCCACCAGTCGTCACGGCGCGCCATCACGGTATGGGACGCGCCTGCACTGGTGCGCATGGCCTTGGGATGGCGCGCGGCGTCGTAGCGCTCGATGAAGACGGAGACCTGGGCCAGCCCATCCGAAAACACCGACTGCACCACCTGCTGGGGCGGGCCGTTGTCGCCGCTGGCAGCGTCCAGCGGCCGCTTGCTGCAATGCACCAGCTGGAAGCCGGGCACCGGCTTGGCCAGCACCCAGCCTTCGGCTTCGAGCTGGGTGCGCTCAGGCTGCGGGCGCAGCACCTTGAAGCCGTCGAGCTGCTTCATCGGCTTCAGGATCTGCTCGGGTTGCACGTTGGCGCCCAGGCGCACATCGACAAACGCCGATGACTCCAGCACCTCGCCGCCTGGGGCCAGCACGTCGTTGCGCAGCAGCAGGCCGGATTCGCGGTGGGCCCACAGCCGCTGCGGAAAGCGCAGGCGATCACGGGGCTTGAGCATCAGCACGTCTGCCTCCAGGCCCGCGACGCGGTCCTGGCCGACCTTCTGCAAGTCGTAGTTCTCCAGCACCCGGGCGGCCGTGGCCACGGGCAGGGCCGGAAACTGGGCCACCGGGTCGCGGTGCTCCACCACGGCGCGGCGGGCCGCCGGCCACAGTGTGGTGACCTGGTCGTTGTGGCGGTACTGCACCCGGTTTTCGCCGTCCAGCAGTTCCAGCCGTTCATAGGTCTGGCGGCCGTCGCAGTAGTGCAGCACGCGCGAGCTGCTGTAAGCGCCGCCGGCATGGAACGCCAGCGTGCCCTGGTAGCTGCTGCTGGCCGCTGCCTGCTGGATGCGCTGCAGCCAGGGCTCGGCATCGGCCGGCGCGCTGGCCGGGCCGGCCAGCGCTGCAGCGCTGCAGGCCAGGGCCGCCGCCACAGTCTGGCACCAGCGGCCCAGGGGCACCCGGGCCTGCACGCCACGCATGCTCACGGTCCTTCGAAGACGATGTGCATGCGGTACTCGGACCCGGCACCCGGCAAGGTGCCGCTGGCCAGGGTGCGGTGGGCCGCCAGGTAGCGGTCCAGCTGCGGGCTGCGCACCGGCACCGCCGACGCACCGGTTGCAGGCAGGCTCCCGGCACCAGCCAGCACCGGCTGCGCCTCCGGCACGGGCGACATCACCCGCGTGACCACCATCACCGCCGCCACCGCCATGAAGCCGGCAGCCACGGCGGCCGGGGCCATCAGCCAGTGGCGTGCACGTCGGCGACCGCCTGAAACCACGCCGTTGGCCACTTGCGGAAGTGGCGTGTGCACCGGTGCCAACGCGGGCTGCGGCGCCAGCGGCACGGGTTCATCGGCCAGGCGCTGCCGCAAGGCCTGCAGGAAGGCCGCGTCGCGCGCAGGTGCGCTGGCGAGGTCGTCGCTGCGCAGCACGTCGCCAATCAGGTGGTAGGCATGCCAGTCGCTGCGCGCCTGCGCATCCTGGCGCCACAACTGGCAGGCCTCGGCGGCATCATCCGCAGTCAGTTCTCCGTCCATCAGGGACGACAGCAGCTGCCGGCGGGCGTCGGGGGAATCAGACCTGTTCAACATGATGGGGGGTTCAACTCCAGGGCCACGGTGCGGGCCATCCGGCCCTCGGGAAGGTGTGCGCCCGCGACGGGCGGCGTCGGCTTCGTCGAGAGCGTCACCATCGCTCACCCTCGCGGGTGTCGAGCAGCGGGCGCAACCGCTGGGCGATGGATTCGCGCGCCCGGAAGATGCGGGAGCGCACGGTGCCGATGGGGCAGTTCATCAACTCGGCAATCTCTTCGTAGCTGAGGCCTTCGATCTCGCGCAGCGTGATGGCCTGCCGCAGATCGTCGGACAGGGCCTCGATCGCGGCATTCACGGTCTGGGCAATCTCCTTGCTGGCCAGCACCGCATCCGGCGTTTCACCGTCGCTTAGTTCGCGCTCGACGCGGGAAGTTTCATCCTCGTCATCATTCATGCTGGCGCGTGCCGATTCCGTCACCAACGGGTCGCGCTTCAGGTCGACCAGCGCCTTCTTGGCGGTGTTGACGGCGATGCGGTAGAGCCAGGTGTAGAACGCGCTGTCGCCGCGGAACTGTGGCAGCGCGCGGTAGGCGCGGATGAAGCTCTCCTGGGCGATGTCCTGCACCAGGTCGACATCGCGCACCATGCGGGCGATCAGCCGCTCGATGCGGCGCTGGTACTTGACCACCAGCATCTCGAAGGCCTTGGGGTCGCCCCGCTTGGCGCGTTCGACCAGTTGCGCGTCGACGTCGTCGATGGTCATGGCGCCACGCCCACATCAGCGGGCGCACCGGCGTGGGCGGCCAACGCCACCCGCAGGCCATGCCACTGGGCCTGCGCGCTGGCGGCACTGGCCACGCACCACAGACGGCGGCCGCCCGCAGTTTGCAGTTGCAGCAGCACCCAGATGCCGAGATCGAGCGCCACCACCAGGCGCAGCAACGGCCAGGCTTGCGCCCCGTCTGCGAGGCTCCAGGCCTGGCCGTCCCAGCGCAGATGACCAGCCTCGGGCGGCAAGGCCCGAACGGCCAGCCACCGGCCCAGGGCCGCCATGGCAGCGGCGCACACCAGCACGCCAGCCAGCGCCGGCACCTGCCACAGCGGCAGTTCGGCATGCAGCGCCGCCCAGGCGGACAGCAGGCCGCCGGCCAGGCCATGCAGCAAGGTGATCAGCATGCGTTCAAGCCGCCCGCTGCCCAGCGCGGCGTCGACCGGCGGGGCAGCGCGCATGCGCGTTGCCGGCGCCGCTCACACGCGGCGCAGGACCAGCGTGCCGTTGGTGCCGCCGAAACCGAAGTTGTTCTTCACCGCCACGTCGATCTTCATCTCCCGCGCGGTGTTGGCGCAGTAGTCCAGGTCGCATTCCGGAT
>JAGOBT010000486.1 GCA_017999135.1 Burkholderiaceae bacterium | reverse complement strand
CCGCCGGGGCGACCACCGCCACCGCCACCGCCACCACCGCCGCCGCCGCCGCCCGCGCTGCGGCTGGGGCCGCCGGACGGGCGACCACCACCACCGCCACCACCCGCCGGGCGCGCGCCGCCGAAGCCGCCACCGCCGGCTGCGGCCGGACGGCCACCGCCCTGGCCGCCGTCACGCCGGCCTTGGCCACCACCGCCGCCGCCACCGGAGCGGCCGCCGCCACCACCACCACCCGGACGGCCGCCGCCGAAGCCGCCGCCGGCATTGCGGCGTGTGCCACCCACGCCGATGGTCATGCGGCCCAGCACGATGGGCTCGGCCTTCTCGCCGCTGGGCGGTTCGAAGCCGGGCACCACTTCGCTGGGGATCTGGCGCTTGATCAGCTTCTCGATGTCACGCAGGAAGATGTCCTCGTCCACGCACACCAGGCTGATGGCCTCGCCCTGCGCGCCGGCACGGCCGGTGCGGCCGATGCGGTGCACATAGTCTTCGGGCACGTTGGGCAGTTCGAAGTTGACGACGTGCGGCAACTGGTCGATGTCGATGCCGCGGGCGGCGATGTCGGTGGCCACCAGCACCTGCAGGTCATTGGTCTTGAAGTCGGCCAGCGCCTTGGTGCGGGCACCCTGGCTCTTGTTGCCGTGGATGGCCATGGCGCTGATGCCCTCGTCATTGAGGAACTCGGCCAGCCGGTTGGCGCCGTGCTTCATGCGGGTGAACACCAGCACCTGGTGCCAGTTGCCGGTCTTGATCAGGTGGCTCAGCAGCGCCTTCTTCTTCTCGCGGCCCACCGGGTGCACCTTCTGGGCGATGGTCTCGGCCGTCTGGTTGCGGCGTGCCACTTCGATCAGGCCGGGGTTGTTCAGCAACTTGTCGGCCAGGGCCTTGATCTCGTCGCTGAAGGTGGCCGAAAACAGCAGGCTCTGCTTCTTGGCCGGCAGGTAGTTCAGCACCTTCTTGATGTCATGGATGAAGCCCATGTCGAGCATGCGGTCGGCTTCGTCGAGCACGAAGATCTGCACATGGCTCAGGTCCAGCGTGCCCTGCTGGTGGTGGTCGAGCAGGCGCCCGGGGGTGGCCACCAGGATGTCCACGCCGCGGCGCAGCGCGTTGATCTGCGGCTGCATGCCCACGCCGCCGAACATCACCATGCTGGTCAGCTTGAGGTACTTGCCGTAGGTGCGCACGCTTTCTTCCACCTGCGCGGCCAGTTCACGGGTGGGGGTGAGGATCAGCGCGCGGATGCAGATGCGGCCCTTGGCGTCCTTCTTGGCGGGCTCGCTGGACAGGCGCTGCAGCATCGGCAGGGTGAAGCCGGCGGTCTTGCCGGTGCCGGTCTGTGCGCCGCCCATCAGGTCGCCGCCTTGCAGCACCACCGGAATGGCCTGCGCCTGGATCGGCGTGGGGGTGTCATAGCCTTGATCGGCGATGGCGCGCAACAGCGGCTCGGACAAGCCGAGATCGGTGAATTTCATGGGGTTGGGTGCGCCCCGGTTGTGGGGGCGTCTCTTGGTCTGCCTGCAGCCGCTTGTTGCCAAGGGCCCCAGTCGGGGAGGAAGACGGGTCAGTGCGAAGGTCGGAATCGACTGCGAGGGCGTGACTGGTGGCGCCCTGACGCTTCGCATTGTAGGTGCCGGCGCCCGGACGGCCTGCTGATCAGGGCATTCATGGTCTGGCTGTTCCCGGCATGGGCCAAACCTAGAATCGCCCACCCCATCTTCGAAAGCCTGCCATGGACACCCGCGTCAACCCGGTTCGTGAACGCATTCAGCGTGTGCGCCAGTCCCTGGTGGCCCATGGCGCCCAGGCCCTGCTGGTGCCCAGCGCCGATCCGCACCTGTCTGAATACCTGCCCGGCCGCTGGCAAGGGCGGGAATGGCTGTCGGGCTTCACCGGATCGATGGGCACGCTGGTGGTCACCGCCACACAGGCGGCGCTGTTCGCCGACAGCCGCTACTGGCAGCAGGCCGAAGACCAGCTGCTGGGCAGCGGCATCGACCTGGTGAAGATCCCCACCGGCGCGGCCACCCACCACATCCAGTGGCTGGCCGAGCACACGCCGCGCGGTGGCGTGGTGCGGGTGGATGGCGACGTGCTGGGCCTGGCCGCCGCGCAGCAACTGCGCGCCGCGCTGGACGCGGCTGGCGTCACGCTGAAGACCGACGTCGACGTGCTGGCCGATGCCTGGCCCGACCGCCCGGCGCTGCCGGTGGCGTCGGTCTACGCCCATGCGGCGCCGCAGGCACCCGAGCCGCGCACGGCCCGCCTGGCCCGCGTGCGCGAGGCCATGGCCCGCCACGGCGCCACGCACCACTTCGTGTCCACCGTCGACGACGTGGCCTGGATCACCAACCTGCGCGGCGCCGACGTCGAGTACAACCCGGTCTTCCTGGCCCACCTGCTGATCGACGCCACCCGCGCCACGCTGTTCGTCGGCGCCGGCAAGGTGCCGGCGGCGCTGGCCGCCGAGCTGGCCGCCGACGGCCTGGCGCTGGCCGACTACGCCCAGGCCGCGCCTGCATTGGCGGCGCTGCCGACGGGCAGCACGCTGCTGGTCGACCCGCGCCGCATCACCCTGGGCTTCCGCCAGCAGGTGCCGGCGGGCGTGGCGGTGGTCGAGGCCATCAACCCCAGCACGCTGTTCAAGAGCCGCAAGTCCGACGCCGAGGCGCAGTACGTGCGTCAGGCGATGGTGGAAGACGGCGTGGCCATGTGCCGCTTCTACGCCTGGTTCGAGGCCGCGCTGGCCCGGGGTGAACGCATCAGCGAGCTGACCATCGACGAAAGGCTCAGCGCCGAGCGGGCGAAGATGCCGGGCTTCGTGGGCCTGAGCTTTTCCACCATCGCCGGCTTCAATGCCAACGGCGCGCTGCCGCACTACCGCGCCACGCCCGAGAGCTACAGCTGGCTGGAGGGCGACGGCCTGCTGCTGATCGACAGCGGCGGCCAGTACCTGGGCGGCACCACCGACATCACCCGCGTGTGGCCGGTGGGCACCATCACCGCGGCGCACAAGCGCGACTTCACCCGCGTGCTGCAGGGCATGATGAACCTGGCGCGGGCGCGCTTTCCGCGTGGCACGCTGAGCCCATTTCTCGATACCCTGGCGCGTGCGCCGCTGTGGGCCGACGGCATCGACTTCGGCCACGGCACCGGCCACGGCGTGGGCTACTTCCTGAACGTGCACGAAGGCCCGCAGACCATCAGCAAGGCCCAGCCCGAGCCGCACATGGCGATGGAGCCCGGCATGATCACCAGCGACGAGCCGGGCGTGTACCGCCCCGGCCAGTGGGGCGTGCGCATCGAGAACCTGCTGCTGAACGTGCCGGCGGCCACGG
>JAGOBT010000485.1 GCA_017999135.1 Burkholderiaceae bacterium | reverse complement strand
GCCGCGCGTTGGTGATCGGTGCCGAGGTGTTCTCGCGCATCCTCGATTTCAACGACCGCGGCACCTGCGTGCTGTTCGGCGACGGCGCCGGCGCCGTGGTGCTGGAAGCCAGCGACACCCCCGGCATCCTGGCCACCGACCTGCATGCCGACGGCCGCCATGTCGGCATCCTGTGCGTGCCGGGCACGGTGTCCGGCGGCCAGGTGCTGGGTGACCCGCTGCTGAAGATGGACGGCCAGGCGGTGTTCAAGCTGGCGGTGGGCGTGCTGGAGCAGGCCGCCCGCGCCACGCTGCAGAAAGCCGGCCGGCAGGAATCCGACATTGACTGGCTGATCCCGCACCAGGCCAACATCCGCATCATGCAGGGCACGGCCAAGCGGTTGAAACTGTCGCTCGACAAGCTGATCGTCACCGTCGACCAGCACGGCAACACCTCGGCCGCTTCGATCCCGCTGGCGCTGGACGAAGCCGTGCGTGGCGGCCGCATCCAACGCGGCGATACGCTGATGCTCGAAGGCGTCGGTGGCGGCTTCACCTGGGGTGCGGTGCTGCTCGATTACTGAGCCCGCCAGCCCCGCGACCCACCGATCCCCGACCCTCTTCTGCCAGAACCTAATCGCACGATGTCTTCGTTCGCCTTCGTCTTTCCCGGCCAGGGCTCCCAGGCTGTCGGCATGCTCGACGCCTGGGGCGACCACCCGGCCGTGCGTGCCACGCTGGAAGAGGCCTCGGCTGCCCTGGGCGAAGACATCGCCCGGCTGATCGCCACCGGCCCCAAGGACCAGCTGGACCTGACCACCAACACCCAGCCGGTGATGCTGACCGCGGCGATCGCCGCCTGGCGCGCCTGGCTGGCAGACGGCGGCGCGCAGCCGGTGGCCGTGGCCGGCCATTCGCTGGGCGAGTACAGCGCCCTGGTGGCCGCCGGCGCGCTGACGCTGGCCGACGCGCTGCCGCTGGTGCGCCTGCGCGCCCAAGCCATGCAGCAGGCCGTGCCAGTGGGGCAGGGCGCCATGGCCGCCATCCTGGGGTTGGACGCTGCCGCGGTGGTCGACGGCTGTGCCCAGGCCGCCGCAGCCACCGGCGAGGTGGTGTCGGCCGCCAACTTCAACGACCCGAAGCAGACGGTGATCTCCGGCAGCCAGGCCGGTGTGGCCAAGGCCTGCGAAGTGCTGAAGGCCGCCGGCGCCAAGCGCGCGCTGCCGCTGGCTGTCTCGGCACCGTTCCACTGCGCGCTGATGCAGCCTGCGGCCGAGGCCTTGCGCGCCCGGTTGGTGGGTGTGGCGCTGCAGAGCCCGCGCATCCCGGTGGTCAACAACATCGACGTGGCCGCGCCCAGCGCACCTGACGACATCCGCCATGCGCTGTACCGCCAGGCCTCGGGCCCGGTGCGTTGGGTGGAAGTGGTACAGGCGTTGAAGGCCCATGGCGCCACCCACATCATCGAGTGCGGGCCGGGCAAGGTGCTGGCCGGCATGGTCAAGCGCATCGATGCCGACCTGGTCAGCGGTGCCATCTTCGATCCGGCCTCGCTGGCCGAGACCCGGGGGCTGCTGGCATGAGCGACACCAAGCAGGTGGCGTTGGTCACCGGCGCGTCACGCGGCATCGGCCGGGCCATCGCCACCACGTTGGCCGCGCAGGGCTTCACCGTCATCGGCACCGCCACCACCGACGCTGGCGCCGCCGCCATCACCGAGGCACTGGCGCCTCACGGCGGCCGCGGCCTGCGGCTGGACGTGAACGACGCCGCTGCGGTGGATGCGGCCATCGACGCCATCGTCAAGGCCGACGGTGGCCTGCAGGTGCTGGTCAACAACGCGGGCATCACCCGCGACACCCTGGCCATGCGCATGAAGGACGCCGACTGGGACGCGGTGATCGACACCAACCTGAAGGCGGTGTTCCGCTGCAGCCGTGCGGTGCTGCGGCCGATGATGAAGCAGCGGCATGGCCGCATCATCAACCTCACCTCGGTGGTGGGCGCCAGCGGCAATGCCGGCCAGGCCAACTACGCCGCGGCCAAGGCCGGCGTGGCCGGCATGACCCGCGCGCTGGCGCGCGAGCTCGGCAGCCGCAACATCACGGTCAACTGCATCGCCCCCGGCTTCATCGCCACCGACATGACGGCCGAACTGCCCGAGGCCCAGAAGGCCGCGCTGCTGGGCCAGATCCCGCTGGGCCGGCTGGGCACGCCCGAGGAGATCGCCCATGCGGTGGCCTTCCTGGCCAGCCCGCTGGCCGGCTACATCACCGGCACCGAGCTGCATGTCAACGGCGGCATGTACATGAGCTGAAGAACCACCGCCGGTCATGGGCCCGACCGGCACGGCGGCAGCGCAAGGAGGAAACGCGCGCCGCCGGTAGAATCCTGGGCTGTTTTTGAAATAACCACTCCTGGAGGAGTCATGAGCGATATCGAAGCACGCGTCAAGAAGATCATTGCCGAGCAGCTTGGCGTGGCCGAAGCCGAAGTCACCAACGAGAAGGCCTTCGTCGCCGACCTGGGCGCCGATTCCCTGGACACCGTCGAACTGGTGATGGCCCTCGAGGACGAGTTCGGCATCGAGATCCCCGACGAAGAGGCCGAGAAGATCACCACGGTGCAGTTGGCGATCGACTACGCCGTCAAGCACCAGAAGGCCTGATTCCGGCTTGTCATGACCCGTCGTCGCGTCGTCATCACCGGCCTGGGCCTGATCAGCCCGGTGGGCAACACCGTGGCCGAAGGCTGGGCCAACATCCTGGCCGGCCGGTCGGGCATCGACAACGTCACCCGTTTCGATGCGTCGGGCCTGTCCTGCCGGTTTGCCGGTGAGGTCAAGGGCTTCAATGTCGAGGACTACATCCCCGGCAAGGAAGCCCGCCACATGGACACCTTCATCCATTACGGCATGGCCGCCGCGATCCAGGCGGTGCAGGATGCCGGGTTGCCCACGGGCGACGCGCTGAACGAAGAGCAGGCCGAGCGCATCGGTGTACTGGTCGGCTCGGGCATCGGCGGGCTGCCGATGATCGAGCAGACGCAGATCGAGTACGCCGCCCGCGGCGCACGGCGCATCTCGCCGTTCTTTGTGCCGGCGTCGATCATCAACATGATCTCCGGTCATGTGTCGATCAAATACGGCTTCACCGGCCCCAACCTGGCCATCGTGACAGCCTGCACCACCGGTTTGCATGCCATCGGCGAGGCTGGCCGGCTGATCGAGTACGGCGACGCCGACGTGATGGTGGCCGGCGGTGCCGAGAGCACCGTCTCGCCATTGGGCATCGGCGGTTTCGCCGCGGCGCGGGCGCTGTCCACCCGCAATGACGACCCCAAGACCGCCAGCCGGCCCTGGGACA
>JAGOBT010000046.1 GCA_017999135.1 Burkholderiaceae bacterium | reverse complement strand
TGCGAGGAGCGCAGGGGACCCGGCCCGCAGGGCCGGGCGCCGCAGCGGCGGGCGAGCGGCTGTGCCCGCAGCCTTGCGCGCACAACCCGTCGAGCGTCAGCTGCCGGTGAAGGACTGCAGGTCCGCTACGAGCCCAAACAAGCCAGCTCAGCCGCGCTTGAACGCCGGCTTGCGCTTGTTCAGGAAGGCGTCCATGCCCTCGGTCTTGTCGGCCGTGGCAAAAAGCGCGTGGAACAACCGGCGCTCGACCATGATGCCGTCTGACAGCGTCCCCTCGTAGGCGCGGTTGATGCACTCCTTGGCGGCCAGCACGCTGGGGCCGCCCAGGGCGTTGATGGCGGCCGCCGCGCCCAGTGCCTCGTCCAACAGCTTGTCGGCCGGCACGATGCGTGAGACCAGGCCGGCGCGCTCGGCTTCCACCGCGTCCATCATGCGGGCGGTCAGCACCAGGTCCATGGCCTTGGCCTTGCCGATGGCGCGCGGCAGGCGCTGCGTGCCGCCCGCGCCGGGAATGATGCCCAGCTTGATCTCGGGCTGGCCGAACTTGGCGGTGTCGGCGGCGATCACGATGTCGCACATCATCGCCAGCTCGCAGCCGCCTCCCAGGGCGAATCCGGCCACCGCGGCGATCACTGGCTTGCGGATGCTGCGGATGGTCTCCCAGTTGCGGGTGATCAGGTCGCTGGTGTAGGCGCTGACGAAGTCGTGCTGGGCCAGCACGCCGATGTCGGCACCGGCGGCAAAGGCCTTGTCGCTGCCGGTGATCACGATGGCGCCGATGCCGGCGTCGGCGTCGAAGGCCTTCAGCGCCGCGCCCAGTTCGTCCATCAGGCCGTCGTTCAGCGCATTCAGCGCCTTCGGGCGGTTCAGGGTGATCAGGCCGGTGCGCACGGCGCCGTCGCCGCGCACGTCGACAAGGATGTTCTCGTAGGTCATGGTGTCTCGCTGGGGTGGGCTGGATGGAGGGCAGCGGCAATCTAACCGATCGCCGGCCCGCTATTTCGCCGGGGCGGCCTGCAGCGGCGGGCTTTCCAGGCTGAGGTCGACCCACGAGTCCTTGGCGTCGGTGATGCGGATGCGCACCGGCAGGTACTGCAGCGTGGGGGCGATCCAGATCTCGGCCGTCAGGTCGCCACCGGTGGCAGCGCGGCGCGGCTTCAAATGGAAGGCAGGCACCTCGCCAAACGGAAAGCGCAGCGTCTCCTCGCCAGCCACGTCGTAGGTCCAGCGCTCCAGCTTGCGGCTGATGGCCAGCGGCATCTCGACCGCGCCGCCCACGCGCAGCGTGTCGGGCTGGGTGGTGAACAGCCACGTCAGCTGCACGAACTGGCTGGCTTCGTCCTGCGCGCCGGGCAGGGCGGGCACGGTCTGGCCGTTGCTCAGCACCACCTGCTCGGGGCTGAAACGCAGCTGCCAGCGCCGCGGGCTGCGGAACAGCACCTTCTGCTCGCCGTCGAACCGGCGCGGCGCCAGGCCCTGCGCGGTGAGTTCGCCCTCGCTGGTGATGTGGCGCGACAGCACCGGGCCGATGGTGGTGGACAGGTGCACCTGGTAGCGCGTGCCCTCACGCAGCCATTCCACCAGGGCCGTGCCTTCCACCGGGCCACGGTAGTGGCCCAGCAGCTTGTAGCTGAGCCGGGTGGACGGCGGCCAGGCGAACGGCTGTGCCGGTGCCGACGCGGCATCGGGCGCGGCCGCCATGGCCACGGCCGTCGGGGCGGGGGGCGCTGGCAGCGCTGGCACTGGATCGGGGACGGCGGCGGCGGGCACCGATGACAGTGCCGCGCTGGCCGCCGCCGATGCCCGGTTGTCAGGCTCGGGCGCGGCTGTTGCCAGCTCGGTCACCGGCTCCGGGGCCGCGGCGGTGATGGAGGTTACTTCCGCCGCCGATGCCGCCTGCCCGGGCGCAGACGCGGCCACGGCCGGCGTGGCGGCCAGCGCCGGCAGCCGCCGCTCGGCCACAGCCACCGGTGCGGCGGCAGGTGGTGGCGCTGCGGCCGCCAGCTCGCGCACGAAGGCCACCTCGATGCGCGGCGGTGGCGCATCGCCTGCGCCCCAGCCGACCCGGTTTTCGGCCAGGCGGTTGCCCAGCAGCAGGTGGGCCAGCGCCACCACCATGGCCAGCAGCCAGAACCCCGGCCGGGCGTGCACCGGCACGCCGGCCGCCGCGTCAGCCGGCCCTTCAGGCATCCAGCCAGGCCCGGCGGCGGGCAGCCACGGCCCGTGGCGGCCTGTCCTGCAACTGCAGGGCCAGCGTGCTGGCCAGCGGCGATGCGGGTTGTGGTTGCACCACGCGGGTCAGCACCCGCTGGTCGCGCACCAGCAGCACGGAAAACGGCTGCTCGCGCTGCATCCAGGCCTGGGCATCGTCGAGCCGGCGGATGCGCCAGCCGTCGATGGCCAGCAACTCGTCGCCCGCCGACAGGCCGGCCACCGCCGCCGCACTGCCGGCCAGCACGTGCTTGACCTGCACGCCGCTGACCGGGCCTTCGGACAGGCGCAGCCCCAGGCTGGCCGCCAGCCCGGCGCGCTCGGCCTGGGCCCGCACGCCCAGCGTGGCCAGCAGGTCGGCCACTGGCAGCTCGCCGGTACCATGCACCCAGGCCTGCAGTTCGGCGTCCAGCCGCCGGCCGGCCACCTGGGCCAGCACCTCGGCGATGTCGGCCTCGGTGATTGGCCCACCGCCGCTGTGCTTCCACAGGCCGCGCAGCACCACATCCAGGCTGCGGCCCTGCTGACGCAGGGTGAGATCGAAGCACAGCGCCACCAGCGCGCCCTTCAGGTAGTAGCTGACCGTGGCGTTGGGCGTGTTCTCGTCAGGCCGGTAGTACTTCACCCAGGCGTCGAAGCTGGCGGCGGCCACGCTCTGCACCTGGCGGCCGGGCGTGGTGGCCACGGCATTCACCGTCTTGGCCAGCAGGCGCAGGTAGCGCGGCGCGTCGATCAGGCCGCAGCGCAGCAGCATCAGCTCGTCGTAGTACGAGGTGAAGCCCTCGAAGAACCACAGCAGCCCGGTGTGGTTCTCGCGCTGCCAGTCCACCGTGGCCAGATCGGCCGGCTTCAGGCGCTTGACGTTCCAGCTGTGGAAATACTCGTGGCTGATCAGTCCCAGCAGCGTGAGGTAGCCGTCGGGGATGCCGTCCATGCCGCGGCGCGGCAGGTCGCGCCGAGCGGCGATCAGCGCGGTGCTGGCGCGGTGCTCCAGGCCGCCGTAGCCGTCGTCCACCGCGTTCAGCAGAAACAGGTAGTGGCCGAACGGCGGCGCGCTGCCGTCGTCGCCATGCCAGAAGGCGATCTGCGCGCTGCAGATGCGCTGGGCATCGGCCAGCAGCCGGTCGCCGTCGAAGCCGGGCAGCGCGCCGGCCACCACGATGTGGTGCGGCACGCCGCCGGCGCTGAAGCTGCCGCGCCAGAAGCTGCCCAGCTCCACCGGGTGGTCGACCAGGTCGTCATAGCCGGCGGCGTCGAAGGCCAGGGGCGTGCCGTCGGCCGCCGGGGCCATCGCGGTGGCGGCTTCCCAATCGGGCGGCAGACGGCCCAGCTGCAGCCGGTGCGGCGCGGCCTCCTGCCCCACCACCCGCAGGCACAGGCTGGTGCCGTTGAAGAAGCCGCGCCGGTCGTCCAGGAAGGCGGCGCGCACCGAGGTGTCGAACGCATACACCCGGTACTGCACCACCAGCGCGGCGCGGCCGCTGCGGGTGGTGCCACAGTCGGCCAGCCAGCGGCTCTTGTCCAGTTGCCGCAGCGGCACGGCGCGCCGGCCCTGGCGCGCCTGAAACGCCGACAAGTGGCGGCCGAACTCGCGCACCATGTAGCTGCCGTTGATCCACACCGGCAGCGCCAGCTCCTGCTGCGCCGCCGGCCGCGGCACGGTGAGGGTGACGCGGAAGTGGTGGCTGTGCAGGTCGTCGATGTCGACGCGGTAGTGGATCATCACCCGGCCTTCAGCTGCCGGCGGCGGCCAGGAAGCAGCTGAACGCCGCCACCGACGACAGCCGGAAGCGCAAGGTGAGCCAGTGCGCCGCCCCCTGCAGCGGGTACACCCGCCGGTCCACCAGGTAGCAGGCCACCAGCATCACGCCGTGCAGCACCAGGCCGGCACGCGGCGGCATCAGCACCGCCACCCAGGCCAGCAGCGACGGCACCACGCCCCAGATGAACAGCGACGCCGGTGGCGCGGTGTGGCGGAACGCCAGCCCCCAGTGGATGCCACCCAGGAACGACACGATCAAAGCGGCATAGGCCGACATGGCGAAGGTGACGAAATCATGCAGCTCAGGCGCCAGCCCCACCCACACCAGCAGCGCGCCGACGGCGAACGGCACCAGCCCGGCATTGCCCAGCCAGCGGGCGGTGTCGGTGATCGGGGGGTGGTAGGCCGGCGGCGGGTGGTTCATGGTCAGGCCCGCCCGGCTGCCCGAAGGGCCTGAACCGCCCCCTTGGGGGGCAGCGAACGAAGTGAGCGTGAGGGCGTCATGGCCCGCGATTGTGGCGTGGCGGGAGCGGCCCCCCGCCGGTTCAGCTCTTCTTGGCGGCGGCCATGCGCGCTTCGATCTGCGCGGCGGGGATGGCGCCCGGGGCGCGCGTGCCGTCTTCGAACACCACCGCCGGCGTGCCCTGCACGCGGTACTTGCGGCCCAGCTCGGTGTTGGCGTCGAGCGCGGCGGTGTCGCAGTTGGCGGGCGCCTTCGACGCCAGCTTGCCGTCGACCATCCAGTCGCGCCAGGCCTTGGCCGGATCCTTGGCGCACCAGATGTCCTTGCTCTTGGCCACCGAATCAGGCCCCAGGATCGGGTAGATGAAGTTGTAGATCGTCACGTCCTTCAGCGCCACCAGGTCGCGCTCCAGCCGCTTGCAGTAGCCGCAGTTGGGGTCACCGAAGACGGCGATCTTGCGTGCCCCGCTGCCCTGCTTGATGACCACGGCGTTCTTCAGCGGCAGGCTGGCGAAGTCGATCGCCGTCAGCTTGTTGATGCGCGCCTCGGTCAGGTCGGTCTTGGTCTTGGTGTCGATGATCGCGCCCTGGATGATGTGCAGGCCGTTCTCGTCGCTGTAGATCAGCTCGCTGCCCAGCCGCACCTCGTACAGGCCGGGGATCGGCGTCTTGCTCACCTCGTCGATCTTGGGCAGGTTGGGCAGGCGCTCGGCCAGGTTCTTGCGGATGGCGGCCTCGTCGGCCCGGGCCGCGCCGGCCAGCAGGGTGCACAGGCCGAGGGCGACGGCGGCGGTGCGCAGCAAGGGGGTGGTGGTCATCGGGGTGGGGTCCGGTTCAGGCGTCGAGCGCGCGTTGGGTGAGGAAGCGCTTGATCGGCGCCAATTGGTTCAGCAGACCCATGCCGCGGTTGCGGAGTTCCCGCGCCAGCGGCTGCGGGTGCGCAAACAGGTGCAGCAGGCTGTCGGTCACCCAGCCCATGGCCTGGGTGGCGCCGGCACGCGCACGCACATGGCGGCGCAGCAGGATCTGGTCGCCCAGTGTGCGCCAGGGTTCACGTTCGGCGATCACGCGGGCAAGCGACGCGGCATCGGCCAGCCCCAGGTTCAGGCCCTGGCCGGCCAGCGGGTGCACCTGGTGCGCCGCATCCCCCACCAGCACCCAGCCGGGCCCGCACAGGCGGCTGGCATGGGCGATGGCCAGCGGCCACGCCGCCACCGGGCTGGCCAGGCGCAGGGTGCCGGCGCTGCCGGCGGTGGCCTCGGCCAGCGCGGCTTCCAGCTCGGCCGCGGGGGCGGCCTGCAGTGCCGCAGCGCGGTCGGCCGGCAGCGACCACACCAGGCCGTAGCTGCGGGTGGGCTCGGGCCGGTCGAACGGCAGCAGGGCCAGCACGTCGGGCGCGCGGAACCACTGCCGGGCCACGCCACCATGCGGCACATCGGCCACAAGGCGGGCGGCCAGTGCGGTGTGGCCATAGGCCTCGCGCTGGAATTCCACGCCGAGGGCGGCGCGGCTGGCCGAGGCCTTGCCTTCGGCCAGCACGGTCAGCACCGCGGTGTCTGCCGCAGCATCGCCGTCGGCCAGCATGGCCAGGTGCGGCGCAAAGCGGGCGGCGGTGTGCAGCGTGGCCTCCAGCGCGGCGGCGTCGACGATCCAGGCCAGCGCATCGCAACCCTGCTGCCAGGCCGAAAAGGTGAGCTGGCCGCTGGGCGCATCGCCGGCGATCCGCATTTCGTCCACCGCCGTCACTGCGTCGGCCGGCAGCGCGTCCCACACCCGCAGGTCGGTCAGCAGGCGGCGCGACGCGGCATTCAGCGCGTAGGCGCGCACATCGGGATGGGCCGGCACCGCCGCGGGGGCGGGGCCAACCACACCCACCCGCAGCCCCTGCCGGGCCAGCGCCAGGGCCAGCGTCACGCCGACGGCGCCATTGCCGCGGATGCACACATCGAGGTTTGCCATCGGCACTATTGTAGAAACCCGGGGGTGGAGTCGGTCCGCCGAATAAAATGGCGGGTTCGGCAGTGCCGGGAGCCTGGCTCCGTGGTGCCTGCCTCCCGCCCCTCTTCGCTGCGCGCGCTGCGCCGCCAGCCCGAAAGACCCCCCATGAGCCTCCAATGCGGCATCGTGGGCCTGCCCAACGTGGGCAAGTCCACCCTCTTCAATGCGCTGACCAAGGCCGGCATCGCCGCCGAGAACTACCCGTTCTGCACCATCGAGCCCAATGTGGGCGTGGTGGAGGTGCCTGACCCGCGGCTGGCCGCGTTGTCGCAGATCGTGCAGCCCGAGCGCATCGTGCCGGCCATCGTCGAGTTCGTCGACATCGCCGGGCTGGTGGCCGGGGCCAGCCAGGGCGAGGGCCTGGGCAACCAGTTCCTCAGCCACATCCGCGAGACCGACGCCATCGTCAATGTGGTGCGCTGCTTCGAGGACGACAACGTCATCCACGTGGCCGGCAAGGTCGACCCGATCGCCGACATCGAGGTGATCCAGACCGAGCTGTGCCTGGCCGACCTGGCCACCGTGGAAAAGAGCCTGCACCGCTATGTGAAGGCCGCCCGCAGCGGCAACGACAAGGAAGCCGCCGCGCTGGTGAAGGTGCTGGAGAAGTGCCAGGCCGCGCTGGACCAGGCCCAGCCGGTGCGCGGCATCGACTTCAGCAAGGAAGAGCGCGCCATTCTCAAGCCGCTGTGCCTGATCACCGCCAAGCCGGCGATGTTCGTCGGCAACGTGTCGGAGACCGGCTTCGAGAACAACCCCTTCCTCGACCGGCTGAAGGAATTTGCCGCGAAGCAGAACGCGCCGGTGGTGGCCATCTGCGCCAAGACCGAGGCCGAGCTGGCCGAGATGGAGGACGAAGACCGCGCCATGTTCCTGGCCGAGATGGGCCAGGACGAGCCGGGCCTGAACCGGCTGATCCGCGCCGCCTACCGGCTGCTGGGGCTGCAGACCTACTTCACCGCCGGAGTCAAGGAAGTGCGCGCCTGGACCATCCACATCGGCGACACCGCACCGCAGGCCGCCGGCGTGATCCACACCGACTTCGAGCGCGGCTTCATCCGCGCGCAGACCATCGCCTTCGACGACTTCATCAAGTTCAAGGGCGAGCAGGGCGCCAAGGACGCCGGCAAGATGCGGGCCGAAGGCAAGGAGTACGTCGTCAAGGACGGCGACGTGTTGAACTTCCTCTTCAATGTCTGACCTTGGGCGCTGACCAGCACGCCGGGCCACCCGGCGCCGGGGCCCGCGGCAGCAGCCTGATCCAGTGGTTTCCGGGCCACATGCACAGCACGCGCAAGGCGATTGCCGAGCGCCTGCCGGAGATCGACGTCGTCATCGAGCTGCTCGACGCCCGCTTGCCCGGCAGCAGCAGCAACCCGCTGCTGGCCGAGATGACAGCCGCCAAGCCCAAGCTGAAGATCCTGAACAAGCAGGACCTGGCCGACCCGGCGCTGACCACGCTGTGGCTGGACCACCTGCGCGCCCAGGCCCAGACCCAGGCGCTGGCGCTGGATGCCGGCGAGGCGGCACCGGCGCAGAAGCTGATCGCCGCCTGCCGGGCCCTGGTGCCCGGGCGTGGCGGCATGGTCAAGCCGGTGCGGGTGATGATCTGCGGCATCCCCAACGTGGGCAAGAGCACGCTGATCAACAGCCTGCTGGGCAAGCGCAGCGCCAAGACCGGCGACGAGCCGGGCATCACCAAGACCGAGCAGCGGCTGGCACTGGCCAGCGACTTCATCCTCTACGACACGCCCGGCATGCTGTGGCCGCGCCAGGTGGTGCCCGAGGCCGGTGAGCACCTGGCCGCCAGCGGCGGCATCGGCCGCAATGCCTACGACGACGTGGAGGTGGCCCTGGCCCTGCTGGCGCGGGTGCGCCCGCGCTATGCCGACCGGCTGGCCGCCCGCTACAAGCTGGCCGACCTGGCCACCGCCAGCGACGACGCCCTGCTCAGCGCCGTCGGCCGGCAGCGCGGCGGCCTGCTGCCGGGCGGCAAGGTGAACCTGCAGAAGGCCGCCGAGCTGGCGATCCACGACTTCCGCAGCGGCGCCTGGGGCCGCATCACGCTGGAGACGCCGGACGCGTTTGCGCAGTGGCACGCCGCCGCCGAGGCCGCCGAGGCGCAGCGCCAGGTGAAGCAGGCCCGGCGCAAGACGCCACGCACGCCGCAGCGGCAGGCCGACGCGGCACCAGCGGCCGACGACCCGCCGCCGGCACACTGAGCGCCAGTCAGTGCACCGGGCCGCGCGCCAGGCGCAGGGTTTCCGACGGCAGCTCGCCGAACATCTGCCGGTAGTCGGCCGCAAACCGCGACAGGTGCCAGAAGCCCCAGCGCGCCGCCCGGTCGGCCACCGGCTCGTCGCCACCACGGCGCAGATCACGCCGCACGCCGTTCAGCCGCATGGCACGCAGGTAGGCCACGGGGCTCATCTGCAGCACGTCCTGGAAGCTGTATTGCAGCGTGCGGCGCGACACATGGATGGCCGCGCACAGCGCCGGCACGCTGATCGGGGCGTCGGCATGGGCGCGCATGTGCTGCTGGGCCTCGCGCACCACGCGCTGGCGGGTGGCGGCGGTCGACTCGGCCGCACCGGCCTGCGGACGGGCGTCAGCCAGATGGCCGAGCAGCGCGGTGCACAGCGCATCGGCCAGCGCGTCGCGGGCGGCCCCGGGCGCCAGCAGCGCCGGCGCGCCGCGCGCACTGTCCAGCGCCGCCAGCAGCAGCTGGCGCAGGCCGTCGCCGGCATCGGCCGGGCTGTCGAGCACGGCGTTGTGCAGCCAGGCTGCGGGCAGGTTGAGGCCGGCGGCACGCGCCTGCGCCTCCAGTTGGCTGCGGCGCACGCCGATGGCCACGATGTCGAAGGCGCCGCGGGTGGCCAGCTCGAATTCACGGTGCGACACCAGGCCGAAGGCCTGCCCGGCGGCCACACGGCGGCCGCAGAACCAGGCCTCGTTCGGCCCGTCGCCCACCGGCATGGCCAGCGTCAGCGTGTGCGGACAGGGCGCGCCGCGCTGCAGCACGGCGCGGCTGGTGCGCTCGCGGAACACCTGCAGTGGGCCCAGCCACAGCTCTTCCAGCTGGCCGTCGAAGCGGCCGGCGGCGACCTGGTCGTCGCGCTGGTCCCACTGCGACAGGCTGGCCGCGTGGTCGTTGACATCGTCGGAGGTGGTGCGTTGGTATTGGTAGGCGTTCATCGCCGTCTCCAGGCTCCTCGTGCGGCGTGGACCGAGCATCGCACGGCAGCACCTGCCGTCTGCCTGGTCCGGCATGAGGGTAAGCACGAATCGCACCACAGCCCACCCTGTCAACGACACTACCAGGGCCGCGCGCCACTGGAGACCCGCATGAGCGACATGAGCCACCTGAGCATCGTCGATGGTGCCTTCCTGCACCTGGAAAGCCCCGAGATGCCGATGCACGTGGGCAGCCTGGCGCTGTTCGACCCACCGGCCGGCGGCGCGACCGACTGGTACGAGGCCGTCAAGGCCCATGTGGCCAGCCGCATGCACCTGGCGCCGGTGTTCACCCGCAAGCTGGCGCTGATGCCGTTCGACCTGGCCAACCCGGTGTGGATCCCCGACGACGACATCGACCTGGACTACCACGTGCGCTACCTGGTGCTGCCCAAGCCCGGCACCATGGCGCAGATGGAGGCACTGTGCGCCCGGTTGCACAGCAGCCTGCTCGACCGCAGCCGCCCGCTGTGGGAGTTCTACGTGATCGAGGGCCTGGCCGATGGGCGCCTGGGCTTCTACAGCAAGGTGCACCACGCGGCGGTGGACGGCCAGGCCGCCGTGGCCATGGCCAACAGCGTGTTCGACCTGACGCCCGAGCCACGCCGGGTGAAGCCGCCACGCGCGCGCCGCGGCCACCGCTACCAGCTGGGCGTGGCCGAGCTGCTGGGCGCAGCGCTCAGCAACCAGGCGCGCCAGGTGGTCGAATTCGTCAAGCTGCTGCCGCCGATGGCCGGTGCTGCGGTGGGCGCAGCCCGCCAGGCGCTGGCCGAGCGCCGCGCCGGTGGCGCGGCAGCCGCCGGCCCCAAGCTGAAGATGGCGCCGCCCACACCGTTCAACGTGCCCATCACCAACCAGCGCGCGTTTGCCGGCGTGTCGCTGCCGCTGGGCGAGGTCAAGGCCATCGGCAAGGGCCTGGGCGGGTCGATCAACGACATGGTGATGTGGTTGTGCAGCACCGCGCTGCGCGACTACCTGGCCGAAGGCCGCGAACTGCCCGGCAAGACCCTGGTGGCCGGCGTGCCGATCTCGCTGCGTGCCGAGGGCGACACCAGCGCCAACAACCAGGTCTCGGGCACGGTGATCGACCTGGCCACGCAGGAGAAGGACCCGGTGAAGCGCCTGGCCCAGATCATGGCCGGCACCCAGGCGATGAAGGCCACGATGGGCAGCTTCGGCAACCTGATCCCGACCGACTTCCCGTCGCTGGGCTCGCCCTGGCTGCTGAGCGGTCTGGCGTCGCTGTACGGCCGCAGCCGCCTGGCCAGCCGGCTGCGGGTGGCCAACCTCACCATCAGCAACGTGCCCGGGCCGCAGGTGCCGCTGTACCTGGCCGGCGCCACGATGACCGGCATGTTCCCGCTGTCGATCGTGGTGCACGGCGTGGCGCTGAACATCACCGTGCAGAGCTACCGCGGCCAGCTGTGCTTCGGCCTGATCGCCTGCCGCCGCGCCGTGCCCGACGTCGGCGAACTGGCCCAGGCGCTGGAACGGGCGATGGGCGCGCTGCGCAAGCTGGCCGAGGCCCAGGCCGCCGCTGCACCCACCGCGGCGCCAGAGCCTGCGCCCACCGCGGCGCCAGAGCCTGCGCCCGAACCCGCCCCCCGCAAGCGCGCCCGGCCCAAGCTGGCGGTGGTCGAAGCTGCCACGGCGCCGGCCGAAGCCGCCCGGCCGCGCGCCACCCGCCGGCGCGCCGCCTGACATGGCGGCCGCACCGCGCCGCCCGGTCGCGCTGATCACCGGCGCCTCGTCGGGCATCGGCGAGGCGCTGGCCCAGCGCTTTGCCCGCGCCGGGCACGACCTGGTGCTGGTGGCCCGCAGCGCCGACAAGCTGCAGGCCCTGGCCGACAACCTGAAGCGCCAGCACGGCGGGCGTGCCTGGGTGGCGCCGGCCGACCTGGCACAGCCCGGCGCCGCCGCCGATCTGGCCGCGCAGATGAAGCGCGCCCGCCGGCCCATCGACGTGCTGGTGAACAACGCCGGCGTGCTGGAGCACGGGCCGTTCATCGGCATGCCAGCGGCGCGCCACCAGCAGCTGATCGACCTGAACATCAGCGGCCTGACCGCCCTGCTGGCGCAGTTCCTGCCCGGCATGGTGGCGCGCGGCAGCGGCAGGGTGCTGAACGTGGCCTCGATCGCCAGCTTCCAGCCGGTGCCGTCGCTGGCCACCTACGCTGCCACCAAGGCCTATGTGCTGAGCCTGACCGAATCGCTGTCGGAAGAACTCAAGGGCACCGGCGTGACCATCACCGCGCTGTGCCCCGGCATCACCGCCACCCACATGCTGGAAGCCGCCAGCACGGCCAGTGCCGAGCTGCAGCGGCTGCCGGCCTTCCTGGTGGGTGACGCCGACGACGTGGCCGACCAGGGCTTTGCCGCCTGCATGGCCGGCACGGTGATCTGCGTGCCCGGCGCCATCAACCGCGCCACCGTCACTGCCGGGCGGGCCACGCCCAAATGGCTGCTGCGGCGCATCAGCGGCGGCCTGGTGCGGCGGCTGAAGTCATCCTGACCGGCCGCTGTGCGCGGGTTCACCCGTGCCGATGTTTGCCAAATCGTGCGAGCGGCCCGCGTCGGTCGGCCTCAAGAATCAGAGCCACGTCATGCCCACGTCAGGCCCGTCCCGGGTCCGCGTGACGTCATGAGCAGGAGGGCTCGATGCCAGGGCGACACACCGTCATTCGCACCACCATCCACCTGGCGCTGGCCGCCGCGCTGAGCGCCGGCGTGGCCGCGGCCCAGGCAGCCACGTCCAAGCCGGTGCCGCCCGAATTGCCGGCGGAAACGCTG
>JAGOBT010000484.1 GCA_017999135.1 Burkholderiaceae bacterium | reverse complement strand
GCCTGGGCGTTCCCAAGTTCTCCTGACCTCAACTTCTCGAACCGCCCGGTGCGGACCCGCATGCCGGGTGGTGTGGGAGGGGCCCGGCCGTCGCGCCGGCCCCTATCCCGATTGGAGTCGGCCAGGCTCCCGGCGGCCTCGTCCTCGCGCGGAAGATGGCGAGTCGGGAACTTCCGCTTTGAGCCCAATCCCGTCACTCCCCCGACACCTTCCCCCGCAGTGCCTTCACCTGCCCGCGCTGCACCTTGCCCTCCACCCGCCGGCGCTGCGATCCTCGTGTCGGCTTGGTGGCACGCCGGGCCTTGGCCACATGGGCTGCGTCGCTGATCAGCGCGGCCAGGCGCTCCAGCGCGTCGGCCTTGTTGCGTTCCAGGCTGCGGTGGTCCTGGGCCTTGATCACCACCACGCCGTCGCTGCTGATGCGCTGGTCGCCCAGGGCCAGCAGCCGGGTCTTCACCGCATCAGGCAGGCTGCTGGCGTGGATGTCGTAGCGCAGGTGCACTGCATTGCTCACCTTGTTGATGTTCTGCCCGCCCGCGCCCTGCGCGCGGATGGCGTTGAACTGGCACTCGTCCTCGCGCGGGTGGCCGGCGGGGTGGTCATGCAGGGCTGGCATCATCGGAGCCCGGCAAACGGCTGAGGCAGGCAGGAGCGGCGCATGTTCGGGGTGATGGACTACGGGGCCTTCGTGGTGGCGGTGATTGTGTTCCTGGCCATCCCCGGGCCCGGCAACCTGGCACTGGTCACGTCCACCGGCAAGGGCGGGCTGGCGGGCGGGCTGGCGGCCACGCTGGGCGTGATCGCCGGCGACCAGGTGCTGATCTGGCTGGCCGTGGCCGGCATGGCGGCGCTGCTGTCCACCTCGCCGGTGCTGTTTGCGTCGGTGCAATGGCTGGGCGCGGCCTACCTGGCCTGGCTGGGCTGGAAGATGATCACCGCCAGGCCCGGGGATGCGCCGGTGCTGCAGATCCGCGCCGGCCAGTACTTCCGCCAGGCGCTGATGATCACCCTGCTCAACCCCAAGGCCATCGTGTTCTACATGGCGTTCTTTCCGCTGTTCGTCGACCCGGCACGCCACCAGGGCCTGCTCACCTTCGGCGTCATGGCGGCCACGGTGGCCGTGCTCACCTTCCTGTACGGCGCGCTGGCCGTGGGCCTGACGCTGCACTTTGCCGAGCGCCTGCGCGCCAACCCCGCCGCCACCCGCTGGCTGAACCGCCTGGCCGGCACGCTGCTGGTGGGCTTCGGCATCAAGCTGGCCCTGTCACGCTGACCTGCACAGGGGCTGGCCCCGCTGGGCTGCCGCCGTCTTTCGTGTCAGCATGCAGGTGGAGGTGACCCATGCAGAACCTGATCTACCTGATCATCATGGCGCTGGCCGGCGGCGCCGGTTGGTACGCCGGCGGCTGGAAGGGCCGCGACCTGCAACAGGCCGTGGACAAGGCCAAGGCCGTGGCCGAAGAAGCAGTGGCCGCGCGCGACAAGATCGAGCGTGACCTGAAGGCCAGCCAGGCCGACCTGGTGGCCAGGTTCGAGCAGGCGCAGCAGGCCCGTGATGCCAACCATGCCAAGGTGACCGACGAACTGAAGACCGCCCTGGCCAACAGCGACAAGACCGTGGCCGACCTCAAGCGCACGCGCGACGGCACGCAGGCCCGCATCCGCCAGAACACCGCCCTCATCGACAACAAGGACACCACCGCCGCCGAGCGCACCCGCCTGCAGGCCGAGAACGACCAGCTGCGGGCCGAGGTGGCCAGCCAGCAGGCCCAGATCGCCGGCTTCGAATGCGCCAAGGTGCCGGTGCCCGCCAAGCTGTTGTCACCCCTGCAGCGGAGCTGACGCCATGGCCCGTCTCCCGCTTGCCATCACCGCCCCGGCCGCCGTGCTGGGCCTGCTGCTTGCCGGCTGCGCACCCACGCTGCCGGTGGTGGTGGCCCCGGTGAAATGCCCCGACCCCGACACCGTGCTCACCCAGCGCTGCAGCACGCCGCAGGCCGTGCCCGATGGCGCCACCTTCGGCGCCGTGCTCGAACTGCACCAGGCCGACCGCAAGTCCCTGCGGGATTGCGCCGACCGCCACGCCGCCCTGGTGCAGGCGGCGCTGAACTGCCAGAAGGCCGTGCAGGACTACAACGCCTCGCTGGACGAGGTGAACCGGCGCATCGCCAACAAGCCCTGACGCACGGCACCACGCCGCTGCGGCCGGGCCGCCGCACAGACCGGTTGCGGCGGCGCAGCTAGGATCGGGCGCTGTTCCACAGCCGACCGCGCCCACCATGGCCACCAGCCTGTTCCTCCTGCTCGACGACATCGCCAGCGTGCTGGACGATGTGGCCACCATGACCAAGGTGGCCGCCAAGAAGACCGCCGGCGTGCTGGGCGACGACCTGGCGCTCAACGCCCAGCAGGTGGCCGGTGTTCAGGCCGACCGCGAGCTGCCGGTGGTGTGGGCGGTGGCCCGCGGCTCGCTGCTCAACAAGGTGATCCTGGTGCCGGCGGCGCTGCTGATCGCCACGCTGGCGCCGTGGCTGATCACGCCGCTGCTGATGCTGGGCGGCGCCTACCTGTGCTTCGAGGGCGTGGAGAAGCTGGCGCACAAATACCTGCACAACCCGGCCGACGATGCCGCCGAACGGGCCGCGCTGAAGCAGGCGCTGGTCGACCCCGCCGTCGACCTGGTGGCGCTGGAGAAGACCAAGATCCAGGGCGCGGTGCGCACCGACTTCATCCTGTCGGCCGAGATCGTGGTGATCTCGCTGGGCACGGTGGCCGACGCGCCGCTGGCCCAGAAGGCCGCCGTGCTGGCCGGCATCGCGCTGGTGATGACGGTGGGCGTCTATGGCCTGGTGGCGGGCATCGTCAAGCTCGACGACGCCGGCCTGTGGCTCACCCGCCAGGCCAGCGCGGCGCAGCAGGCGCTGGGCCGCGGCCTGCTGGTCTTTGCGCCCTGGCTGATGAAGGCGCTCAGCGTGGTCGGCACGCTGGCGATGTTCCTGGTCGGTGGCGGCATCCTCACCCACGGCGTGCCCTGGCTGCACCATGTGATCGAGGGCCTCACCGCCCGCGCTGGTGCGGTGGCCGGCTTTCTGGTGCCGCTGCTGGCCGATGCGCTGGTGGGCGTGGCGGCCGGCATCGTGGTGCTGGCCGGGGTGATGGCGGTGCAGCGGCTGCGCGGCACGGCGCCGGCGCATTGAGCCCGGGGCGTCAGCGCGCTGCGGCCACCGCCTGGCCCAGCTCGATCACCGCCAGCGCGTAGTAGCTGCTCCAGTTGTAGCGGGTGACGGCATAGAAGTTCTGCGTACCGGCCACATGGCTGGGCGCGGCATCGCCGTTCTGCAGCTCCACCAGCGCCATCG
>JAGOBT010000483.1 GCA_017999135.1 Burkholderiaceae bacterium | reverse complement strand
GCCACCGCCGCCGCAACCCGCTGACCGGCCAATGGGTCCTGGTGAGCCCGCACCGCGCCAAGCGCCCCTGGCAGGGCCAGAAGGACGCGCCCGACGACACGCCGCAGCCGGCGTACGACCCAGGCTGCTACCTGTGTGCCGGCAACCGGCGGATCACCGGCGAGCGCAACCCGGCCTACACCGGCACCTTCGTCTTCACCAACGACTTCGCCGCGCTGATGCAGGACGTGCCGGCCACCGCGCCGCCGGTCGACCCGCTGTTCGACCTGCAGCCCGCGCGTGGCACCAGCCGCGTCATCTGCTTCTCACCCGACCATGCCAAGACCCTGCCCGAGCTGCCCCTGCCAGCACTGCGCGGCATGATCGACACCTGGTGCGACCAGTCGGCCGAACTGGGCGCGCGCTACCCCTGGGTGCAGGTGTTCGAGAACAAGGGCGCGCTGATGGGCTGCAGCAACCCGCACCCGCACGGCCAGGTGTGGGCCAGCGACTTCCTGCCCAACGAGGCCGCCACCGAAGACGCCCACCAGCGCGCCTGGCTGGCGCAGCACGGCCAGCCGCTGCTGCTGGCCTATGCCGAGAAGGAAGCGGCCAGTGGCGAGCGCGTGGTGCTGGCCACCCGCCACTGGCTGGCGGTGGTGCCCTGGTGGGCCACCTGGCCGTTCGAGACCCTGCTGCTGCCGCGCTTTGCGGTGCAGCGCCTGCCCCAGCTGGACGCTGCCCAGCGCAGCGATCTGGCGTTGGCCCTGCGCGGCCTGACCACCCGTTACGACAACCTGTTCCGCACCGCCTTTCCCTATTCGATGGGCTGGCACGGTGCGCCCTTCGGCAGCGATGCCCCAGCCGACATCGGCCACTGGCAGCTGCATGCCCACTTCTACCCGCCGCTGCTGCGCTCGGCCACGGTGCGCAAGTTCATGGTCGGCTTCGAGATGCTGGCCGAGGCCCAGCGCGACCTGACGCCCGAACAGGCCGCCACGCAGCTGCGTGCCGCCGGCGATGTGCACTTTCGCGCTGGCTGACGGCCGCCCCCTTCCCCGCACCGCGCCATGCCGACTGCCATCTCCACCTCACCCCTGCTGCCGGGCCTGCTGGCGGCCTTCCAGTCGCACTTCGGTGCGGCGCCCACCACGCTGGCGCGGGCGCCGGGCCGCGTCAACCTGATCGGCGAGCACACCGACTACAACGACGGCTTCGTGCTGCCCTGCGCCATCGGTTTCCATACCCTGGTGGCGGCGCGCCCGCGCAGCGACCACCAGGTGCGGGTGCTGGCGCTCGACCTGGGCGGCGCCACCGACAGATTCCGCACCGATGCCACCATCGTGCACAGCAGCCGCGCGCCCTGGGCCAACTATGTGCGCGGCGTGGTGCGTGAGCTGCAGCTCACCGGCCTGGCGCCCAGCGGCGCCGACATCGCCATCAGCGGCAACGTGCCGCGTGGTGCGGGCCTGTCGTCGTCGGCCGCGCTGGAGGTGGCCCTGCTGCAGGCCTGGCAGCACCTGCAGGCGCTGGGCAGCCTGGACGCCAATGCCATCGCCCGCATGGCGCAGCGCGCCGAGAACGACTTCGTCGGCTGCCAGTGCGGCATCATGGACCAGCTGATCAGCGCCCGTGGCACCACCGGCCATGCGCTGCTGATCGACTGCCGCAGCCTGCAGGCGCAGCCGGTGCCGCTGCCGCCCGGACTGGCGGTGCTGATCGTGCACAGCCGGGTGCGCCGGGGGCTGGTCGACAGCGCCTACAACGCGCGGCGCCAGCAGTGCGAGGCGGCGGCCCGGCACTTCGGGGTGGCGGCGCTGCGCGACGTGTCGCTGCCGCAGTTGCAGGCGGACGCCGCCGGGCTGGACCCGCTGGCCTGGCAACGCGCCCGGCATGTGGTGTCGGAAAACGCCCGCACCGAGGCGGCCTCCCAGGCCCTGGCAACGGGCGACCTAGCGGCTCTTGGTCGGCTGATGGCCGCGTCGCATGCGTCGATGCGCGACGACTTCGACATCACCGTGCCGGCCATCGACCAGCTGGTGGACATCCTGCAGCAGGCCATTGGCGACGAGGGCGGTGCCCGCATGACCGGCGGCGGCTTCGGCGGCTGCGTGGTGGCCCTGCTGCCGCGGGAGCGCGTGGCCGCGGCCCGTGCCGCCGTGGCGGCGCACTACCGCGCGCCCGGGGGTGAGGCAGCGCCGGTGTGGGTGTGCGAGGCTGGGCCCGGCGCGCAAGCCATGGCGGCCTGACGCGCCGGCTGGCGGGCCTACAGCGCCAGCCGCAGCAACCGAGCCTGCTGCAGGTCTGCCGTGGGCGCGCTTTCGGGCATCGCGGCCAGCGCCTCGTCCAGCAGCACCAGAGCCTCGGCCTGGCGGCCCTGGCCCGCCCACGCCGGCGCCAGCGACACAGCCGCCCGCAGCACCAGGCCCGGCAACGCCAGCGCGCGTGCAGTGGCCAGCGCGTCCTGCAGCCAGGGCAGCGCGTCGGCGTCGCTGCGGCCGGTGGCGCGCAGCAGCGTGCCCATCAGGCGCTGCACTTCGGGCTCGAAGTAGCGCTCGCCGTGGCGGCCGATCAGTGCATGCGCCTCGGCCACCAGCGGCAGGGCCTCGTCGGGGCGGCCGGCCAGGGCCAGGCCCTCGGCCTGCAGCACGGCGTAGAACGGCCGCGTCACCACCGCGCCCGTGGCGGCCCACTGGGCATGGCCCTGGGCCATCTCGGCCAGGCCGGCATCCACCTCGCCCAGCGCGGCGCGCAGGCGGCCATGCAGCACCCGCGCATGCGCCAGCCATTGCACGAAGCCGCCCGCCTCGCACACCGCGATGGCGCGGCCTGCCGCCAGCAGGCCGGGCGCCGGCTCGCCACGGAAGTGGTGGGCCACGGCCAGAAAGCCCAGCGCCTGGCCCAGGCTGAACGGGTGCTTCAGCTGCTCGGCCAGCGCCACGCCCTGGCGCGCACGGGCCAACGCCTCGTCGGCGCGGCCCATCTCCCACAGCGCCCAGGACGAGTAGCACAGGCACATCACGCCGGCGTCCTGCACCGTGGTGGCGCGGTGGCCACCCTGGCGGTAGTCGGCCAGGCAGCGGTCGGTCAGCGCCACGGCCTCGGGCAGCCGGCCCTGGTGGAACAGGATGTTGGCATGTGCCATGGTGGCCTGCAGGCGGGCCTGCGGCTCGGGGTGGCTGCCCAGGCTGGCGGTCACTTCGTCGGCCATGGCCTGGGCGCGCACGAAGTCGCCGCGCATGAAGTGGTAGCCCTCGAGCCCCAGGCGCAGCTTGTGCAGCGCCGCTTCGTCGCCCAGGCCGCGGGCCAGCACCAGCGCCCGGTCGTAGACGGCACGCACCTGGTCGGCGGCGTAGCCCTGGGTGGTGATCAGCAGGCCCGACA
>JAGOBT010000045.1 GCA_017999135.1 Burkholderiaceae bacterium | reverse complement strand
CGGCTGCGCTGCACCAGCTGCTGTCGCCGCAGTTCCTGGATCGCGCCAGCTCCCAGGACTTGAGCGAACTGATCACCGGCGAGGCGCAGATCGCCGCCAAGGTGCTGGCCACCGTCAACGCGCCGTATTACGGGCTCAAGCGCCCGGTGTCCAGCATCGGCCAGGCTGTCACATTCCTGGGCCTGAACACGGTGCGCAGCATCTGCCTGCAGTACCTGCTGGACGATGCCTTCAAGCCCGCCAACCCGGCGCTGAAGCAGGCCTACGACCGCATCTGGAACGCCAGCGCGCTGGCCAGCGAGCTGTGCACCCGGCTGGCGGCCAAGCTGGGCCTGCCCGATGCCGGCGCCCTGGTGGCGCAGGTGCTGCTGTCGTTCCTGGGCCACCTGGCCACCGCCACGCTGCTGGCCGAACGGCAGGCTGGTGCGCTGGCCGCCGGCGGCCCGCTGCTGGACCGCACCCGCGCCGCACAGGACGCGCTGGGCCTGGGCCCGTCGGAAATCGGTGCGCTGCTGCTGCAGGAATGGGGGTTGCCGGCCGCCATCGTCGACGAGGTGCGGGCGATCGACCGGCTGCTGGTCATCACCCCCGGTGAACTGCCGGCCGCCAGCAGCCAGCGCCTGGCCGTGGCCCACCTGTGCGCACGGCTGGGCGAGCACCTGGCTGCCGGCGGCCCGGCCACCGCCGGCAGCCTGGCCGGCCTGGCCGCCAGGCAGGCACAGGCCGAGGACGGCTTCCACCTGCGCGCCCACCTGGCCGCACCGGCGCTGGCCCGCCTGCCCGAGCACCTGCAGGCCACCGACCTGGCCCAGGCGCTGCATCTGCTGCAGCAGGGCATGCAAGGCCGGCGCTGACAACACCCCCCTCGCTTGTGGGGAGGCGGCCACGGCGGGTGTATCAGGCACGGGCGACGGCACTCTGTGTGCCACTTCCCACTGCGCCGCACACCACCATGATCCGCTGCTCTGCTCGACCCGCCCGGCTGCTGGCTGCCGCCGCCCTGCTGCCTCTGGGCGCCCTGGCCCAGCAAGTGGCGCTGCCGGCCGATCTGGCCACCTGGCAGTGCACCGGCGTGTGCGGCAGCGCGGCGGCCGATGGCGACATCGTCCTCCCCCCGCTGGGCAGCGCCCGCTACGGCCACCTGACCACGGCCAACTCGGCCGCGCTGGGCGTGTCGCCGCTGCAGCTGGACGGCAACAAGACCGGCACCGAGACCAACGGCTCGAGGATCGTCTCGGGCCTGTTCAGTGCCACGGCCGGCCAGCGCCTGGGCCTGCAGTTCCAGTATGTGTCGACCGACGGCAAGGCCTACGACGACTACGCCTGGGTCCGCCTGGTCGACGGCCAGGGCAGCCTGGTGGCCTGGCTGTTCACCGCCCAGAGCACCAACAGCAAGGCGGGCAAGATCATCCCCGGCCGGGTGGTGGGCCAGGATGACTTCGACCCCGATGAGGCCATCGTCGACTTCGACGCCTTCAGCTTCCAGAGCAAGACCGCCGACGACCCGATCGACTGGTCGCCGCTGGGCGGTTCCAACGGCAGTTGCTGGGAAGACAACGCCGACGGCTGCGGCCACACCGGCTGGCTGGAGGCGCGCCACACCATCGCCGCCACCGGCAGCTACCGGCTGCAGATCGGCGTGGTGAACTGGGGTGACACCGCCTATGACTCCGGCGTCGCCTTCGACTTCGCCGGCCTGCAGGCCGCTGCCCCGGTGCCCGAACCGACCCGCCTGGCCCTGATGCTGGCCGGCCTGGCCGGGCTCGCGGCCGTTGCCCGGCGCCGCGTGCGCTGATCTTCCGGGCCGCAGCAGCGGCCACGCCGGCATCGCAGAATGCGCGGGTCACCCTGCCACCCCGCCGCATGCCAACCCCACCGCTCACCCACCACCAGATCCTGGGTCTGGTGGAACCGTTCACCCGCAGTGGCCGGCAGGTGGACCTGCCGGCCAGCGACCGCCTGGCGCGCCGCCTGCACTTCAAGCCGGTGCAGCACGCCGCCAGCGGCAGCACCCCCGCACTGACCGAGACCCTGCAGCTCGAATGCCACGAAAGCGGCAACCACCGGTTGACGCGGGTGCTGCAGGTGGCCGACGGCCCCGGCGCCACGCTGCAGGCCATGGGCACCGATCTGGCCCGCCTGCTGGCCCAGGTGGACGCGGTGCCGCTGGCGCGCCACTTCGATGCCGGCACCGGCTGGCGCATCGCCCGCAGCCATGACCTGGTGCCCAGCGCGCATGCCGGCCCGCCGCTGCTGACCTTCCGCCAGGGCGAGGCCTGGGTGGACAGCCTGCGCTTCAGCCTGGCGGTGATGAACGTGAAGAACGTGGCCGGCGACATCACGCTGCGCCCGGCCCCTGGTGAACGCCTGGCACTGCCCGACGACCTGCTGGCGGTGATGGGCTGGAACTGGGTGCGCCTGGTGCCCGCCACCGACGGCTGGACCAGCAAGCTGCGGCTGCGCGGCCGTGGCGCGCCGCGCACCCAGGCCGCCGAGCGGGCGCTGGACCAGGCCGCGCGCCACCTGGCGCAGGTGCTGGCCCAGCCGCCGGCGCAGTTCCACAGCCAATGGCGGGCGGCCCGCTGGGGTGTGGTGCTGCGGCGCAGCATCCCCACGCTGACCGCGCTGGGCCTGGTGGGCGGCGCGCTGCTGCTGCCGCACATCACCGGCAACGAGCTGTCAGGCGTGTGGATGGCGCTGCACTACCTGCCCATCGCCATCCTGGCGCTGAGCTTCACCGTGCAGGAGCTGGCCCGTTTCGAGATTCCGCCGCTGCCGCGGCGGTTGCGGGCAGCGCAGTGGCGCAGCAGCGCCACCCACCCGGCCGGCGTGCAGGCGGCGCAGGCGGCGCAGGGCGTCAGGCCAGATCCAGCCTGAAGGTGCCCACCGCGTCGGCCAGCCGGCTGGCCTGGTCGCGCAGCATGCCGGCGGCGGCGGCGCTTTCTTCCACCAGCGCCGCGTTCTGCTGCGTGCCCTGGTCGAGCGCGCCCACCGCGTCACCCACCTGCGCAATGCCGCTGGTCTGATGCCGGGTGGCGCTGCTGATATCGGCCACCAGCGCCTGCACGCGGCCGAACTGGGCAAAGATCTCGGCCATGGTGGCACCGGCCTCGGCCACCTGCTGGCTGCCGTCGGCCACCTGGGCCACGCTGCTGGCGATCAGGTCCTTGATCTCATGGGCCGCGTCGGCGCTGCGCTGGGCCAGGCTGCGCACCTCGCTGGCCACCACCGCAAAGCCGCTGCCATGGGTGCCGGCCCGCGCGGCTTCCACCGCCGCGTTCAGCGCCAGGATGTTGGTCTGGAAGGCGATGCCATCGATCACGTTGGTGATGTCGGCGATGCGGCGGCTGGCTGCCTCGATCTCGGCCATGGTCGCCACCACACGGTGCACCGCCTCGCCGCCCCGCTGCGCCACCACGCTGGACTCGGCGGCCAGCGCGGTGGCGTTCTCGGCATGCGCCGCAGTCTGCTGCGCGCTGCCCGTCACCTCGGCCATGCCGATGGCCGCCGCCTGCAGGCTGCAGGCCTGGCGGCTGGTGCGCTCGGCCAGGTCCTGGTTGCCGCTGGCAATCTGCGCGCTGCCGGTGGCCACGCTGTCGGCGCCTTCGCGGATGGTCAGCACCGTGGCACGCAGCTGGGCGCGCATGCTCTCCAGGGCGGCGGCCACGCTGTCGGTGCCGTGCGGCGGGGTGTCGAAGCGGGTGGCCAGGGCGCCGTCGGCAATGCGCCGGGCAAACCGGCACAGCTGGTCGGGCTCGGCGCCCAGGCGGTTGCGCAGGCTGCGCGCAAAGTGCAGGCCCAGCACCGCCAGCAACGCCACCATGCCCCCTGCCACGCTGCCTGCCAGCAGGCGCTGGCGCGCAAACAGCGCATCACGCTCGGCCAGCCGGCTGGCCGCACCCGCCTCGATCAGCCGGCCCAGCTGGTCCAGCCGCCCCTCCAGCTGCTTGAAGTCGGCCTCGAAACGGTCGCGCAGCGCCGGCACGGCGGGCTGGCCGGCCAGCGCCGCCTGCACCAGCGCCTGCGCCGCATCGGCATAGGCGCCCACGGCCGGGCGCAGGTCGTCGGCGGCCTGCTGCACGGCGTCATCACCCGCATGCGCCACCATCTGGTGCAGGGCATCGGCCAGGGTCTTGCGCAAGTCGGCCAGCTCGTCACGCACTGCGGCCTGGCTGGCGGCCGGCGCACCCGGCCCGGCCAGCAACGCGCCACGGGTGTTGGCCAGCAGACCGTCATGCACCATGTCCACCTGCCCTGCGGCGCGCACCAGTTGCACGTCGGCCAGCAAGCGGTCCGACAAGGCCTGGCTGTGGCGGATCTGCTGCTGGGCCAGCAGGCCCAGCAGGGCGGCACCAGCCGTGGCAATGGCGACGAACAGCAGCACGCTGGCGCGCACGGGCAATGAGCGAAGGAACATCTCGGGGAACTCCGGTACAGCCATGGACACGGCGGGCCAGGTGGTGCAGCCAGCGCGTTGGCAGGGTGATCGGTGCCGGCCGGATCGACTTGACCCCCACAGGTTGATTCAGATCTCCCTACAGACATCAGGTGTGCAGTTTCACGCGGTGCCGGCCGGCTGCCGCCCCCACCGCCGGCTGCACCGTGCGGGACAGACGCCGGCCTGCGGCGCTTCTACAGTGGTGGCATGGCACCCGACGACCTTCCTCCTCTGCAGCACGGCCCGCAGGTCTGGCTGGGCCCGGCCATGGCCGCCAGCACCGACTGGATCGAGCCCCTGTCGCCCGCCGACATCGCCGAGATCGAGGCCGCCGCCGCGCCGCTGGCCGACCGCGGCGCCGACATCGCCGCCCTCACGGCGGCCGACTTTCCGCTGCCCACGCTGGCCGCCCGGCTGGCGCGCATCCGCCACACCGTGCTGGAAGGCCGCGGCTTCGTGCTGCTGCGCGGCCTGCCGGTGCAGCGCTGGCCGCTGCGCCTGTCGGCCACCGCCTTCTACGGCCTGGGCCTGCACCTGGGCCGCGCCGTCAGCCAGAACGCGGCCGGCCATGTGCTGGGCCATGTGCGCGACCTGGGGCTGAAGAGCGACGACCCGCAGGTGCGCATCTACCAGACCGCCGAGCGCCAGACCTTCCACACCGACAGCTGCGACATCGTCGGCCTGCTGTGCCTGCAGACGGCGAAGCAGGGCGGCCATTCGGCCCTGGTGAGCACCGGCGCGGTGTGGAACGCGGTGCTGCAGCAGCGGCCCGACCTGGCCGCCGCGCTGCTGCAGCCGGTGGCCACCGACCGCCGCGGCGAGGTGCCGCCCGGCCAGCAGCCGTTCTTCACCATCCCGGTGCTGAACTGGCACGCCGGCCGGCTGTCGGGCATCTACCACCGGTCGTATGTCGACTCGGCCCAGCGCTTTGCCGACGCACCCAAGCTGGGCCCCTTGCAGAAGGAGGCGCTCGACCTGTTCGACAGCCTGTGCAACAGCCCCGACATGCACTTCCTGATGACATTGCAACGTGGCGACATCCAGCTGGTGCACAACCACGCCCTGCTGCACGACCGCACCGCCTTCACCGACTGGCCCGAGCCCGACCGGCGCCGGCACCTGTTGCGCCTGTGGCTGGCACCCATCGACGCGCGCCCGTTGCCACCGGTGTATGCCCAGCGCTATGGCAGCGTGGAGCCAGGCGCCCGCGGCGGCGTGCCGCCGAAGAACGGCAGGCTGGTGGCCCCGCTCGACCCCAGCGGCGGCACCGTCGGCTGACCCCCACCCACTGCCAGGAGCCCACGATGTCGTACGACCCCAGCCCCAAGGTGCAGGCCCTGCAGCAGCGCCTGCTGGCCTTCATGGACCAGCACATCTACCCCAACGAGGCGCGCCATGCCGAAGAGGCCGAGCGCCTGGGCCCCTGGGCGGTGCACCCCATCCTGGACGAGCTGAAGCCGCTGGCCCGCGCCGCCGGGCTGTGGAACCTGTTCCTGCCGGAAAGTGAACACGGCGCCGGGCTCACCAACCTGGAATACGCCCCGCTGTGCGAGATCATGGGCCGCAGCTTCCTGGCGCCCGAGGTCTTCAACTGCAGCGCGCCCGACACCGGCAACATGGAGGTGCTGGCCCGCTACGGCACGCCGGAGCACCAGGCGCGCTGGCTGAAGCCGCTGCTGGCCGGCGAGATCCGCAGCTGCTTTGCGATGACCGAGCCCAAGGTGGCCAGCAGCGACGCCACCAACATCGAATCCAGCATCGTGCGCGATGGCGACCACTACGTCATCAACGGCCACAAGTGGTACACGACCAACGCCACCGACCCGCGCTGCAGGATCGCGATCTTCATGGGCAAGAGCGACCCCGACAACGCCGACCGCCACAAACAGCAGTCGATGGTGCTGGTGCCGATGGATGCGCCGGGCGTGAAGGTACTCCGCCCGATCCCGGTGTTCGGCTTCTACGGCATGCCCGACCGGGCCAGCGAGGTCACGTTCACCGATGTGCGGGTGCCGGTGTCGAACATCCTGCTGGGCGAGGGCCGCGGCTTCGAGATCGCCCAGGGCCGGCTGGGCCCGGGGCGCATCCACCACTGCATGCGGCTGATCGGCATGGCCGAGCGGGCGCTGGAGCGGATGTGCCGGCGCACCAGCCAGCGGGTGGCCTTCGGCAAGCCGGTGTCGGAGCAGGGCGTGACGGTGGAGCGCGTCGCCGAATGCCGCATCGCCATCGAGCAGGCGCGCCTGCTGACCCTGCATGCCGCCCACCGCATGGACACCGTGGGCAACAAGGTGGCCAAGGCCGAGATCGCGATGATCAAGGTGGCCGTGCCGGCGATGGCCTGCAAGGTGGTCGACTGGGCCATCCAGGCCCATGGTGGTGGCGGCACCAGCAATGACTTCGGCCTGGCCCACGCCTACGCCATGGCCCGCGCCCTGCGCCTGGCCGACGGGCCCGACGAAGTGCACCGGCAGCAGCTGGGGCGGATGGAGCTGAAGAAGTACCGGTGAGGTCAGACGGCAAACCGCCAGTGCCTCAGTGACCTTGCAACGCGACGATCAGTTGCGCCCGCAGGCTTGGCAAGGCCAGTTCCACGGTGTCCCACAGGATCGCGGTGTCAACATCGAAATAGGCATGGACCAGGCGGTTGCGCATGCCGACGATCTGGGACCAAGGCACATCGGGCCATGCGGCACGTCCCTCGGCTGACACCTGCGCTGCCGCTTCGCCGACGATTTCCACGGCCCTTGTCAACGCCAGACGCAGCATCGGATCGGCGAGCAGGTCGGCTTTCGCCCGCCCTGAAATGAAACCCGCCGCCAGTTCGGCGGCGTCTGCCATGTGCTGCAAGCGCCAACGGTCAGCCGGCGTCATGACAGATGCGCGCAGTCCGCACCACCTCGTCGCGGAAATAGGGGCTCAGGTCGTTGGCCGTACGCAGATCCACCTTGCGCCCCTGGAACACAACCGACAACTCAGACTCGATCTGCACCATGTCCAGCAGGGTAGGCCGTGCGGCTGGCTGGAATTCAACCAGCAAGTCGATGTCGCTGTCCGGACGCGCTTTACCTGTCAGCCGCGAACCGAACAAGGAGAGCCGGCGAATGCCGTGGCGCATGCAGATCGGCGCGACCAGCGCCTGCGGAACAGCGAAGACCTCATTGCCCATGCGCCGATGTTATCGCCGCACTTGGGCGAAGGGCCTCCGTTGGCAATGAACTCCACCCGCGCCGGCCCTGTCAGGCCTGTGCACCACCCAGCCGCCGCACCAGCCGCACGGTGTTCACGCCCAGGTCGTGCCGGTACTCCACCGCGTCGCTGACCTGCCGCATGATCGACAGGCCGAAGCCACCCTCGGGAAAGTCCGCCAGATCAGTGGCAGGGGCCTGCGCCGGCACCACGAAGGGCTCGCCGATGGTGACGAAGTCGACCACCAGCGCGTCGGGCCGGATCCTGACCACCATTTCCACCGGCGCATCGGCCGGCCGGCCGCGGGTGTGGCGCACGGCGTTGGTGAAGGCCTCGACGCAGGCCACGGCAAACAGGCTGGTCTGCACCTCGTCCAGGCCGACCTGGCGGCAGCGGTTCTCGACCAGCCCGCGCACATGCCGCACCGACTTCAGCACGGCCGGCAGTTCACGCCGGCTGGCCAGCGTGGTGGGCCCGGTGGCCATGGCCAGCGCCAGCGTCAGGTCGTCGGTGATCTGTGCGCCGGTGGCGGCCAGTTCGCGGCGCAGGCTGTGCAGCACCGCCGCCGGCGTGTCCAGGCGCGCCATCAGCGCAGTCAGCATGGCCGTCACCCGCGCCCGGCCCAGGCGGCTGCCGTCGGGCATCAAGGCATCGGCGGCGCCGTCCGAACTGAGGAACAGCGCGTCGCCTTCCACGTAGGGCAGCACGTCCTGCTGGAAGTCGTCGGTGGCCAGCACGCCCAGCGGCGGGTGCTGGTTGGGCAGCGTCACCATCACGCCGTCGCGGCGGAACAGCAGCGGCTCCTCGTGCCCGCAACCCACCCAGGTCAAGGTGCCGGCCAGCATGTCCAGGCGGATGTAGCTCAGCGTGACGAAGGCGTCCAGCGCCTGCAGGTTGGCCGTCATGGCCTGGTGCACCGCCGCCACCACCTGGGCCGGCGTGGGCAGGTCGCCGGGGCGCTCCATGTCGGCCAGCAGTGACGCCATGCAGCGGCTGAACTGCATCTTGGTGCCCGCCGCCATCAGGGCCGCCGTCACGCCCTTGCCCATCACGTCGCCGACGATGATGTCCACACCCCGCTCGCCCAGCGAAATCATCTCGACGAAGTCGCCGTCGATGCCTTGCGAGGCCTGGTTCAGCGTGCTCAGCCATAGCCCAGGCAGGCGCTGGTCGGGCGCGTCGACGAACAGCGCCTGCTGGATGCGCGCGCCGATGACCAGCTCACGCTGGCGGGCGTGCAGCAGGTCCACCTCGGCCTGGTGCCTGTCGGTGACATCCTGCAGCGCGCCCACCAGCCGGACCACGCGGCCCTCCTCCCGCTCGGCGGTGGCCACCGCGCGCACATACAGGCGCCGGCCCGCGGCACTGATGAACGGCAGCTGCAGGTCGAAGCCTTCCCCGGTGGTGATGGCCTTCTGCACGGCCGCCCGGATCACCGGCCGCGCCTGCGGTGCATAGAACGCCAGCGTCTGGTCGAGTGAACCCCGGCTGCCCGGCGGGATGTCGTGGATGCGGCAAGACTCCTCGGTCGACGTGACGATGCCGGTGGCCACGTCGAGCTGCCAGCCGCCGAGGCCGCCGATGCTGCCGGTCTTGGCCAGCAGCGACTGGCTCTCGCGCAGCGCTGCCTCGGTGCGCAGGCGCTCGCTGATGTCACGCAGGGTGGCGGTGAAGAACTCACCGTCCTCGGTGCTGACCGGCGTGATCGTCAGTTCGACCGGAAACACCGTGCCGTCAGCGCGCATGGCCTCGGTCTCGATGCGGCGGTTCAGCACGTGCGCGATGCCGGTGTGCTGGTAGCGCGCCATGCCGGCCTCATGGGCCCGACGGTGGTGCGCCGGCACGATCAGCTCCTGCATCGGCCGGCCCAGCGCCTGGGCGGCGCTGTGGCCGAACATGCGCTCGGCCGCCGGGTTGAAGTCGACCACGTCGCCGCCGGACGTGACGGTGACGATGGCGTCGAGCGAGCTGTGCAGGATGGCCTGGCGCCGTGCATCGCTCTGGCGCAGCGCCGCCTCGACGGCCTTGCGGGCGCTGATGTCGGTCACCGTGCCGACCAGGCGTGTCTCGCGCCCCGCGGCATCGGCGCCGCCCGACCGGGTGGCGCGTGCCAGCAGCCACTTCCAGCTGCCGTCGGCACAGCGCATGCGCAGCTCGGCCTCGAGCGATGGGGCCCGGCCCTGCAGGTGGCCCCGCACGGCAGCCAGGGTCGGGGCCACGTCGTCGGGGTGCACCTGCCTGCGCCACCGGGACAGCGACCACACCTCGGCCCGCTGCGCATGCCCCAGCAAGGCCAGGAAGCTGGCCGGCACCTCCAGGGTGCCCGTCGCGAGATCCAGATCCCACACGCCATGGCCGGCCCCGTCGAGCGCCAGCTGGCGCTGCTCTTCGGCACGCGCCAGTTCCTGGCTGAGGCGGTCCCACTGCTGCAGCGCGCGGATCTCGAACCGCGTGCTGCGGCCCGTCGTCCAGCCCAGACCGGCCAGCAGCAGCAGCAGCGCCAGGGTCAGCACACCGGCCACCGTCAGCTGCAGTTGCCGCGCTTCGACCACCACCGCATAGGGCATCTCGGCCAGCGCCACCAGGGGCCAGCGGGGCGACGCCCGATAGGCGGCCGCCACGCGCTGGCCATCGCTGCCCGCACCGACGTAGAAGCCGTGATCCCGGTTGGCCTGCAGGCGTGCCGTCACCGGCCAGTCTGGCAGGCGGTCGCCGGTCTTCCGGTCGTCGGGGCCGGTGCGTGCCAGCACGGTGCCGGTCAGGTCCAGCACCAGCGCCCGCAGTGGCTGGTCACCGGTGGCCAGGCCGTGCTGGTTGGTGACGTACGCCAGGTTGAGCAGCAGCACCAGCCAGCGCGTCGAGCCGTCGGCGGCCCGCACGCTGCGGACCATGGGCAGCGCGGTGCTCCAGGCCGACGGCGTGGCACCCGGCGCCAGCTCGCCCAGGTGGCGCACCTGCAGCAGGGGCCCGACGCGGTCGACGCCCAGGGCCGTGTCGGCCGGTCGCAGCTGCGCCAGCGGCACGCGCAGCCCGGCATCGGGCGCATGCGACGACGCCAGGACCACGCCCTGGTCGTCGAGCACCGACACGCTGCGCAGGAACGGCTGGCCTTGCAACTGTTGCGCCAGCAGGCGCGACAGGGCGTGCGGGTTGATCGCCGCGGCGCTGACGAGCGTGGTGCCGGCCAGCGCTTCCTGCGTGTTGGCGGCCGCGGCCACCGTGCGGGACAGGTGACCCTCCAGCGCCAGTGCAGACGCCTCGGTGCCGAGCTGCGCATTGCGTTCGCTGGACTGGCGCAACTGCACCGCATACCAGCCCAGGATCGACAGGGCCAGCAGTGCCGCCAGCGCCAGGCCGGCCCACCAGCGGCGCTGCCGGGCGGCCACGATCTGCAGCGCGGCCAGGCCGTGGGGGGACGCGCTGGGCTGCATCAGCCGATCATGGTGCAAAGCCGTCCACCCCGCTGTGGCGGATTGCCGGCCGCGGGCGGTTGCGGGCGGGCGCGGCGGGCCGGGCGGTGGCGGTGGGCGTTCACGGGCGCAGGCGGGGGCAGGGTGGCGTGGGGCGGTGGCCGGTCACGGGGACCGCGACCGATGCCACGCACTCTATCCGCGGCCCTGCGCGCAACTGTCACCAGACCGTGTCGCGCTGCTAGAGTGCCCCGCGGGGCAGGGCCGGGGCGCGCATCGGCGCCTGGCGCGGCTGACCGGCCCCCGGCGACTTGGAGCACCCTCTTGCGTGTAGGCTTGGTCGAAGATGACGAGGATCAGCGGGCCCTGCTCGAGCAATGGCTCGGCGACGCCGGGCATGCCACCCGCTCGGTGGGCACGGTGGCCGAGGCCATCGCCGGCTTTGCGGCGTCGGACATCGAGCTGTTCCTGATCGACTGGATGCTGCCCGATGGCACCGGCGCCGACCTGCTGCGCTGGGCCCGGGCCGACCTGGGCTGGGCCATCCCGATCCTGGTGCTGACCGCCCGCGACGACGAAGACACCGTGGTCGGCGCGCTGCAGGCCGGCGCCGACGACTATGTCGTCAAACCGGCCAAGCGGGCCGAGTTCCTGGCCCGGGTGGCCGCGCTGGGCCGCCGCCTGCGCAGCGGCGAGCTGCCGCTGCTGGCCATGGGCGCGTACGAGATCGACGTCTCGCGCCAGCGCCTGTGTGTCGAGGGGCGCGAGGTCACGCTGACGCAGAAGGAATTCGACCTGGCGACCTACCTGTTCCAGAGCCCCGGCAAGCTGCTCTCGCGCGACCACCTGCTCGACCGCATCTGGGGCATCCATGCCGACGTGGACACCCGCACGGTCGACACCCACATCAGCCGGCTGCGCAAGAAGCTGGGGCTGGATGGCACCAAGGGCTGGAAGCTGCTGCCGGTGTACGGCGTGGGCTACCGCTTCGAGCGCACCGCCGCCGCCGGTTGACCCTGGGGCGCGCCCCCGCGGTCACTGCAACACGAAGGCGCGGCGCAGCAGGCGCAGGCCCAGGCCGGTATGGGCGCCGTAGACATCGGCCACCGCCTGCGCCTCGGCGCGCAGGTGGTCATGGTCGGCCCAGGCGGGTGCGTGCACCAGGCCCACCGGCAGCGACGCCAGCGCCTGCTGCCACACCCGCGGCAGCGCATGCCACTGGCCCACCGTGCGCGGGCGGGCGCCGAACCACACCCGCCGGCCGCGCGCCACATCGGCCAGGCCCGCCACCGTGGCCCAGGCCCGGTCACGCACACGCTTCGGGTTGCGCGGCAGGGTCAGCGCGGCCCAGTGCGGCGTGGCGGCATCGCCGCCGCGCTGCGGGCTGAGCACCGGCACGCAGCGCCACGGCAGCACGCCGCCGCGGCACCAGCGCCAGGCGGCCAGGGCGCCCAGAGCCGGTGACA
>JAGOBT010000044.1 GCA_017999135.1 Burkholderiaceae bacterium | reverse complement strand
GCCCTGGTGCCCGCCGCGGTGGCGCAGGCCGGCCGGCTGGACGCCGTGGTGAACAACGCCTCGCTGTTCAGCTACGACGATGTGGCCAGCTACACCGGGCCGGTGGCCGAGCAGCACTTTCGCGCCAACACCACGCCGGCGGTGCTGCTGGCCCGCGCCCTGCACGCCCACCTGGCCGCACGCGGCGCCCAGGGCTGCGTGGTCAACCTGCTCGACCAGAAGCTGGTCAACCCCAACCCCGACTACTTCAGCTACACCCTGAGCAAGGCCGCGCTGGCCGAAGCCACGGTGATGCTGGCCCAGGCGCTGGCGCCGGTGCTGCGGGTGTGCGGCATCTCGCCGGGCGTCACGCTGGTCTCAGGCCCGATGGACGAGGCCGAATTCGCCGCCGCGCACCGGCTCACGCCGCTGCAGCGCTCGTCCACGCCCGACGACATCGCCGGCGCGGTGCGCTTTCTGCTGGAAGCGCCGGCGGTCACCGGCACCACGCTGCTGGTCGACGGCGGCCAGCACCTGCTGGGCCAGCCGCGTGACGTGCTGTTCCTGGCACAGCAACAACTCCAGCAACAACGGGCTGCGGCCGCCACCAAGGATTGACATGCAAAGCCTGCTCACCAACCCCAGCCTGATGGACTGCCGACGGCTGTTCCTGCGTGACTACGAGGTGTGGATCAACATCGGCGTGCATGACTTCGAGAAGAAGGGCGAGCAGCGGGTGAAGATCAATGTCGATCTCTACGTGCCGCTCGCCCTGTCGACACCGCAGGCCGACAAGCTGGATGAAGTTCTCGACTACGACTTCATCCGCCGCACCATCACCGAGCGGGTGAAGCGCGGCCACATCCACCTGCAGGAGACCCTGGCCGACGATGTGCTCAAGCTGATGCTGGCCCACCCCAATGTGCGCGCCGCCCGCGTGGCCACCGAAAAGCCCGACGTCTACCCCGACTGCGACGCCGTCGGCTGCGAGGTGTTCGGCATGAAGGAGGCCGCATGAACGACATCACCGATGTGCAGCACCTGGCTGCCGAGACCAGCACCGACAGCGCGAAGGCCAAGAAGCACGCCTTCGAGATGAACAAGCTCAGCAAGCGCCTGCACCGCCAGGTCGGCCAGGCCATCGTCGACTTCAACATGATCGAGGAAGGCGACCGGGTGATGGTGTGCCTGTCGGGTGGCAAGGACAGCTACGGCCTGCTCGACATCCTGCTGGGCCTGCAGCAACGTGCGCCGGTCAAGTTCACGCTGGTGGCCGTCAACCTCGACCAGAAGCAGCCAGGCTTCCCCGCGCACATCCTGCCGGCCTATCTGGAGCAGCTGGGCATCGAGTTCCACATCGAGAACCAGGACACCTACAGCATCGTCAAGAAGCTGGTGCCCGAGGGCAAGACCATGTGCAGCCTGTGCAGCCGGCTGCGGCGGGGCATCCTCTACCGGGTGGCCGGTGAGCTGGGCGCCACCAAGATCGCGCTGGGCCACCACCGCGACGACATCGTGGTGACGATGCTGATGAACATGTTCTTCGGCAGCCGCCTCAAGGGCATGCCGCCCAAGCTGGTCAGCGACGACGGCCGGCACACCGTGATCCGCCCGCTGGCCTATGTGGCCGAGCGCGACCTGGCCACCTGGGCCGACCACCGGCAGTTCCCCATCATCCCCTGCACCCTGTGCGGCAGCCAGGACAACCTGCAGCGGGTGCAGGTCAAGAAGATGATCCACGAGTGGGAGCGCCAGTACCCCGGCCGCATCGACAACATGGCCACCGCCATGGGCAACATCACGCTGTCGCACATGATGGACCGGCAACTGTTCCCGTTCACCAGCATCAAGCCGACTGGCACACCCGACGCGCAGGGCGACAAGGCCTTCGACGCCGATGACGAAGCCTGCGCCACACCCGCGCCAGCGGCGCCGCAGCCCATCGTGTGGCAGCGGCCCGGCACCTCCAACGATTGAACCGCGGCGCCGGCGCCTGCTCCAAGCCTCCATCCGCACGCAGGAGAACCCAATGACCCCACGCCACTGGCTGCAGGCCGCGGCCGCCGGCGCCACCCTGGTGGTTCTGGCGGGCTGCGCGACGGTGAACCAGTTCTCGGCCGAGGTGTCCACCTTCGGCAACTGGCCGGCCGGCCGCCAACCCGGCACCTATGCCTTTGAGCGGCTGCCGTCGCAGCAGGCCCAGGCTGACACGGTGCAGCAGCTGGAAGACGCTGCCCGCCCGGCGCTGGCCCAGGCCGGCTTCCAGCCCGCCGCCGCCGGCGGCACGCCCGATGTGCTGGTGCAGGTGGGCGCACGCGTCAGCCGCACCGACCGCTCCCCCTGGGACGACCCGCTGTGGTGGCATGGCGGCTTCGGCAGCTGGCGCCATGGCCCCTGGCGTGGCCCGGTCTGGGGCGCCAGCTGGCGGCTGGACCCGCCCCGCTACGACCGCGAGGTGGCGGTGCTGCTGCGTGACCGCGCCAGCGGCGCGCCGCTGTTCGAGGCCCGCGCCAGCAGCGAAGGCTTCCAGCGCAGCACCGACAGCACCGCGCTGCAGCCGCTGTTCCGCGCCGCATTGCTCGACTTCCCGGCCACTGGCGTCAACCCACGCCAGGTGGTGGTGCCGCTGACACCCTGAGCGCCGCCCGCTGGCGGGCGGGCCCGTGCGGGTCAGTGCTTGTCGGCCGGCTGGCTGTCGGCGTCGGACTCGGCCTCGCCATCGTCGGCCTTCGACGCGGCGGGCTTGGCCGGCTTCGGTGGCTTGGGCGGCTCGGGCGGGATGACCGGCACCACCGGCTCGAGCTTGTTCTCCACCATGTACTCGTTCATCTCGCGCCAGCCGGCGAAGATGGCCGCCTTGTCCGACTTCTTGTTGAGCGTGTAGCAATCCTCGATCGCCCGGCCGGCGTGGCGGCAGGCGCCGCCAATGGCCTTGCCGTCGGCTTCCACCCGGGCCTTGGTGGTGGCCGGGGATTCGATGCCCAGCTGGTCACAGCCGGCCAGGGCCAGGGCGATCAGCAGGAGAAGCGGTCTGCGCATGCGGCCTTTATCGGCCGATGCGCCCTCCGGCTTGAGCCATCGCCATCAAGGCGGCCACACGCTCCTCGGTGGGCGGGTGGGTGGAGAACAGCCCGCGCAGGCCGCCGGCCGACAGCGGGTTCATGATCATCATCTGCGCCGTCTCGGGGTGGCGCTCGGCGGCCTCCATCGGCAGGCCCTGGGCGAAGCGGTGGATCTTGTCCAGCGCCGACGCCAACGCCGCCGGGTCGCCCGAGATTTCGGCGCCGCCCCGGTCGGCCTCGAATTCACGCGCCCGGCTGATCGCCATCTGGATCAGGCTGGCCGCCAGCGGCGCCAGCAGGGCCACCGCGATGCTGGCGATCGGGTTGCTGCGCTGGCCATCACCACCCCGCCCGCCGAACATCATGGCGAAGTTGGCCAGCATGCCGATGGCACCGGCCATGGTGGCGCTGATGGTGGAGATCAGGATGTCGCGGTGCTTCACATGGGCCAGCTCGTGGGCCATCACGCCACGCAGCTCACGCGCGCTCAGCACGCGGATGATGCCGGTGGTGGCCGCCACCGCGGCGTTGTCGGGGTTGCGGCCGGTGGCGAAGGCGTTGGGCGCGTCCTCGTCGATCAGGTACACCTTGGGCATCGGGATGCCGGCGTTGGTGGCCAGTTCACGCACCATGGCCACGAACTGCGGCGCGGTGCTGTCGTCCACCTCGCGCGCCTTGTACATCTTCAGCACGATCTTGTCGGAAAACCAGTAGCTGAAGAAGTTCATGCCCAGCGCCACCACCAGCGCCAGCATCATGCCGCTGGGCCCGCCCAGCATGCGGCCCAGCAGCATGAACAGGGCAGTGATGGCCGCCATCAGAATGGCCGTCTTCATCAGGTTGAACATCGCAGGGTTCCTTCATGTGCGGCACACGCCGCCCTGGCACCACAGATGCGGCCGGCAGCCGCCGCTTCAATCGCCCGGGCCAAGGCCCAGCACGCGGCCGGCCAACCCGGGCCGGGCCTGCAGGAAGGCGGCCGCGTCGATGCGCCGCCCGCCGGGCCGCTGCAATTGCAGCAGATCCAGCGCACCCTGGCCACAGGCCACGGTCAGCCGGCCGTCGGCGGCGGCCAGCACCTGGCCAGGCACGCCGGCCACGTCGGCCCGCAGCGCGGCGCGCCACAGCTTCACCACCTCGCCGTCCAGTTGGAAGCTGGCACCGGGAAACGGGTCGAAGGCGCGCACCCGGCGTTCGATCACGGTGGCCGGCTGGGCCCAGTCGATCGCCGCCTCGGCCTTGTCGATCTTGTGGGCGTAGGTGACGCCCACGGCCGGCTGCGGCGTGCGGCCCAGCGCGTCGGGCGCGGCCAGGCCCTGCACCACCAGTTGCCCGCCCAGCGCGGCCAGGCGGTCGTGCAGGCTGGCGGTGGTGTCGTCGGGGCGGATGGCTTCGGCGGCCTCCAGCAGCATGTCGCCGGTGTCCAGGCCGGCGTCCATCTGCATCAGCGTGATGCCGGTGCTGGCGTCACCCGCCTCGATGGCGCGGTGGATGGGCGCGGCGCCACGCCAGCGCGGCAGCACCGAGCCGTGGATGTTCAGGCAGCCGCGCGGCGGCAGGTCCAGCACCCACTGCGGCAGGATCAGGCCGTAGGCGGCCACCACCATCACCTCGGCGCCGGCCGCCTGCAGCGCGGCGCGGGCGGCGGCGGCATCGTCCGGGTACTTGCCGTCCAGCCGCAGGCTGCGCGGCTGCGCCACCGGGATGCCGTGTTGCAGTGCAAGGGCCTTCACCGGTGACGGCTGCAGCTTCAGCCCGCGGCCGGCCGGCCGGTCGGGCTGGGTGAGCACCAGCACAATCTCATGCCCGGCGCCGATCAAGGCCGCCAGCGCGGTGGCGGCGAATTCCGGCGTGCCGGCAAAGGTGATGCGCATCGGGTTCAGCGGCGCGGGCCCTGCTCGTCGCGCGTTTTCTTGATCATCTTGGTCTTGATGCGGTCGCGCTTGAGCGGGCTGAGGTACTCGACGAACACCTTGCCCAGCAGGTGGTCCAGCTCATGCTGCACGCAGATGGCGGCCAGGCCGTCCACCGTCATCTCGAACGGCTCGCCGTCGCGGCCCAGGGCGCGCACCGTCACCTGGGCATGGCGTTCCACATCGTCGTAGATGGTGGGCACTGACAGGCAGCCTTCCTCGGCGCGCTTCAGCTCGGCGCTGCGGGCGGTGATCTCGGGGTTGATCAGCACCACCGGCTGGCTGCGGTCGGACGAGGTGTCCATCACCACCAGGCGGATGTGCTGGTCCACCTGGGTGGCAGCCAGGCCCACGCCGTCGGCGGCGTACATCGTGGCCAGCATGTCGTCAGCCAGTTGGCTGATGGTGTCGTCCACCACGGCCACGGGCTTGGCCACGGTGTGCAGGCGCGGGTCAGGGTAACGGAGGATGTTGAGGAGGGCCATGGCAAGCAGGTGCGGTCACGCAGTCGGGCACACCCTGCAGATGGGGCGGCCAGTGTGGATGTCAAGCAACGCCGGCACGGCGCAGCGGACCGAAGCCAGCCCTGAAGCGCCCTGCATTTCGTTGCGATATCAAGGGTTTACCGGCAGAATCTGCGAGGTAGCATGAACATTGCTGGCCATCTGGCCACCCATGCTGCCGGTGCACCACGCCCGCTGCCGGTCCCCCGGTGGGCCGGATTGTGGCACCGGCCCTTCCGGAGACCGCCCCCATGCCCCAACGCCCCACGCACCTTGCCCACCCGGCAGCCCGGTCCACCGGCGGCTGGCACGGGCTGGCCCTGGGGCTGCTGGCCACCTGCGCGGCCACGCTGGCCGTCGCGCAGGGCAACCTGCCGATCACCCCGGCCCAGCGCGCCACGGCGCAGCAGGTGGCCGGGGCCGGCGTGCCACTGTCGGCCCTGGCCGACAACGCCCCGGCGTCGCACACGGTGCAGCGCGGCGACACGCTGTGGGCCATCGCCAGCCTGTTCCTCAAGTCACCCTGGCGCTGGCCCGAGCTGTGGGGCATGAACCTGCAGGACATCCGCAATCCGCACCTGATCTACCCCGGCCAGGTGCTGGTGCTGGTGAAAGATGGCGACCGCGCCCGCCTGGTGATGGGCGGCGGCACGGCCGACGGCCAGGCGCCGACCAACACCGTCAAGCTGTCGCCGCGTGTGCGCAGCGAACTGCTGGAGAACGGCGCCATCGCCTCCATCCCGCTGCAGCTGATCGGGCCCTTCCTGAATGAGGCCGTGGTGCTCAGCCAGGACCAGCTGGCCGCGGCGCCACGCATCGTCGCCACGCAGGAAGGCCGGCTGCAGGTCTCGCGCGGTGAACTGGCCTACGTGCGTGGCGACCTGGCGGGCGCGCGCAGCTTTTCGCTGTTCCGCCAGAGCAAGCCGCTGCGCGACCCGCTGAGCAACGAGGTGCTGGGCTACGAAGCCGGCTACATCGGCACGGCCGATTTCCTGCGCGCCGACGGCAAGTCGCCGGTCAATGGCCTGCCGGTGCCCGCCACCTTCGTGATGACCAGCGCCCGCCAGGAGGCCGGCGTGGGCGACCGGCTGTCGCCGGTGCCGCCACGCGATTTCTCCGCCTATGTGCCGCACCCGCCGGCCAAGCCGATCGACGGCCGGGTGGTGTCGGTCTACGGCGAGGCACTCACCGCCGGCCAGAACCAGATCGTCGCCATCAACCGCGGCAGCCAGGACGGGCTGGAACGCGGCCATGTGCTGGCGCTGTGGCGCGCCGGCGCACCGGGCAGCGACCGCACCGGCGACAAGCCGCAGCCCATCCAGCTGCCGGACGAACGCAGCGGCCTGCTGTTCGTCTTCCGGGTGTTCGACCGCGTGTCGTATGCGCTGATCGTCTCGGCCTTCGATCCGATCCGCCCCGGCGACCGCTTCAGCGAACCCTGACCCCACGCCGCGCGCCGATGCCGCCCGCCGCGCTGGACGACGCCGATCTCGGCGCGTGGCTGCATCTGCTGCACAGCCCCGGCGTCGGCCGTGAGGCGGCACGCCGGCTGCTGGCCCGCTTCCTGTCGCCGCAAGCCGCCATCGCAGCGCCGCCGGACGCGCTGCGCGAGTGCGTCGACGCCCCCACCGCCCTGGCGCTGTCCACACCGCCGGAAGGCCACGCCGACCGGCTGGCCGCCACGCTGGCCTGGCGTGCGGCGGTGCCTGGCCGCCGGGTGCTGCTGCTGGGCGATGCCGACTACCCGTCACCGTTGCTGCACAGCGCCGACCCACCGCTGCTGCTGTACCTGCAGGGCGATGCGGCGCTGCTGTCGTCGCCCTGCCTGGCCATCGTGGGCAGCCGCCGGCCCACGGCGCAAGGCCGCGACAACGCCAGCCGCTTTGCCCAGTCGCTGGCCGGCCAGGGCTGGACCATCGTCTCGGGCCTGGCCGCGGGGGTGGACGGCGCCGCGCATGAGGGCGCATTGGCGGCCGGCGGCCGCACCATCGCGGTGGTGGGCACCGGCATCGACCGGGTCTACCCGCCCAGCCACCGGGCGCTGGCCCACCGCATCGCCGAGACCGGCCTGCTGATCAGCGAGTACTGCCTGGGCACGCCGCCGCTGTCGGCCAACTTTCCGCAGCGCAACCGCATCATCGCGGGCCTGTCGCGCGGCACCCTGGTGGTGGAAGCGGCGCTGCGCTCGGGCTCGCTGATCACCGCACGGCTGGCGTCGGAGGCCGGGCGCGACGTGCTGGCGATCCCGGGGTCGATCCTGGCGCCACAGTCGGCCGGCTGCCATGCGCTGATCCGCCAGGGCGCAGCGCTGGTCGACTCGCCCGAGCAGGTGGCCGACGAACTGGGCCCGCTGCACCCGGCGCCGCTGGCGGTGCGCACCGCAGCGGCAGCCACCGGCACCGCGGCGCCCGACGAGGCCGACCCGGTGTTGACCGCACTGGGCCACGATCCGCAGTCACTCGACACCCTGATCGACCGCTGCGGCTGGCCAGCGCACACCTTGTCGGCCCATCTGCTGACCCTGGAGCTCGACGGCCGGGTGGCCCGCCTGCCAGGTGGCCTGTACCAGCGCCGCCAGGGCGCCTGAGGCCTGCACCAGACCTGGGCGCCTGCACGCGCAGCGCAGGGGGCAGATGGCCTGCGGGCCGGGTTGCACAACGCCGGTTTTCAGCGCAAACCCCTGGGGTATAGTGGTCCGATGTTCGAAGTGCTGGTCTATCTCTACGAGAACTATTGGCGCCCGGACGCCTGCCCCGACCACGACCAGTTGACGCGCAAACTGTCGGCGGTCGGCTTCGAGACCGACGAAATCCAGGAAGCGCTGGTCTGGCTGGATGGCCTGGCCGAAAACGCCCAGGCCTATGCCGCCGATCAATCGGCCGACAGCCTGCGGGTGTACTCCACCGCCGAGATCGACCGCCTGGGCGAAGACTCGATCGGCTTCGTCAGCTTTCTTGAATCGGCCGGCGTGCTGCCGCCCGCCATGCGCGAGATGGTCATCGACCGCGCCAGTGCCGTGGGCGACTGCCCGCTGGCGCTGGAAGACCTGAAGGTCATCGTGCTGATGGTCTTCTGGAGCCTGGGCGAGGAACCCGACGCGTTGATCCTCGACGAGTTGTTCGTCGCCCCCGAAGAGCGCCTGATCCACTAGACGCGCAGCCGGCAGCCGCGCTGCCTGGTCAATTCATCAGCTTGGAGGGATCGGCGTCGAGCTTGGCCAGCGCGTTGCGCGTGGCCTTCACCGTCAGTGCCTCGTCCTGTGCCGGCAGCAGCAGCCCGGCCTGCAGGAAGGCCGCCAACCGCTGCTGCTGGAACAGCACGCAGCGCCCGCCCGCGGTGACGAACAACGACAGCTGCCGCCGCATGCCGTGCCAGGCGAGCTGCACGGTTTCATGCCGGCCGCGGTATTCCAGCGTGTACCAGCTGCCCACCAGCAGTTCGCGCGCCCAGGCAACCATCGGCGCCGTGGGCAGCGTCCCGCCGTCGGACACCACCTCCAGCTCACTGCTTTCGTGGCCCGACAGGTCGAGCACCAGGCTTTCGTCGATCTCGATGTCCTCGCTGCCAGGCAGCAGTTCCTCGATCGATTCCAGCCGTTCCATCAGGTCCTGCAGGCGGTCGTTCGGGATCACCGCGGCCTTGGCGGTGAAGGCCGCAGCCAGCGCGTTGTTCAGCGCGTTCAGGCGTTCTTCCTGCTTCTCGGGCGCCATGTTGGCCGAGGCCATGCCCTCGCGCAGGCGCTTGAGCAGCGGCGGCAAGCGGCGGATGACTTCGGCACGCTCTTCACGGGTGACCTTGGCGCTGGCCGACCAGATCAGGTCGGCGGCGGCGCGCTTCATGGTCTTGGTCTCGGCGCTCTGGCCGCCGTAGCGCACCGCGCTGGTGGCCAGCACATCGGCCCACACCTGGAACAGGAACTGGCGCACGCCCTCCTGCACCGGCACCTCGTTGAGCATGCGGCGCAGCTCGATGGTGTACTGGATGGCCAGCGTTTCGCGCTGCTCCACCTGCTGGGCCAGCGACACGCCGCGGCGCGAGGCCTCGTTCTCGTTCTTGAAGTAGTGCTCCAGGAACTTCTCGAATTCGCCCAGCACGGTCTGGAACACACGCCGGCCGGTGTCGGGGTAGGCCTCGACCACCTGCACCACGCGCTTGATCTCCTTCTCCAGCGCATCGCCCACGTTGCGGCTGGCCGAATCCAGGCCCATCACGCAGGCGCCCATGCGGTCGATCAGCCGGCGCGCCGGGTGGTCGAGGTTGGCGAAGAAATCGGGTTCGCTGACGGCCACCCGCAGCACCGGCATCTGCAGCCGGGCGAACCAGACCCGCATCGCCGCGGGGATGCGGTCTTCGGTGAGGATGCTCTGGAACATCATCGCCACGATCTCGATGGTCGCGCGCTCGGCCGGCGTGCTGGCGGCCTGCTTCAGCGCCTGCTTGCCCTGCTGCAGTTCCTCCAGCAGCATCGGGCCGGTCATCACCGTGGCGGCATGCGCCTGGCCATGGGCGATGGTGGCACCGGCCTGCGGCGGCGTCAGGCGGCGGCGCAGGTTCTGCTGGGCGTTGTTGATGGCCAGCGACAGCGCCTCGGTCACCGGGCGGGCGTGGGCGGTGTCGGCAAAGCCGGGCAGGTGGCGGCCCACCAGGCGGTTCAGCCGGCCCAGCACCGCCTCGGCGTGGTCACTGCCACGCGCCAGCGGGCCGGCGCGCGTCATCATGCGGGTTTCCTCGCCGACGGTGGCCGACGCCGGGGCGGCGGCGGGATGCGCCGGCATGCCGCCACGGGCGTGCACCAGGGGGCGGCCCGCCAGCCCGCGCCCGGCGCCCGCCTGGCCAGTCACGGTGTGGCTGCCGGCAGCACCATACCCGCCGCCGGCACCCGGGTAGGCGGCGGGGGCGTGGGACGCACTGGGCGCCAGCCCGGGGCTGGCCGATGCGCCGAAACCCGACGCATGGCCGTCGTCGCGACCGGCCCGCCCGTCCACCCCGCGGGCGCCTGGAGCGCGGGCGGGTGCGGGGCCGCGCAACGGGGCTTGCGTGGTGGTGCCGGCCAGACCGGCATGGCTGTCGACGGTGCGGCGGATGTAGGGCCGCAGGTCGACATCGGCCATCACCCGGTGCTCGACCAGCCAGCGGTTGGTCTCGTGGTAGGCCTCCTGGGCCAGGCCGGCGAACTCATCGTGCAACAGGGGCTGCGCCTCGCGCCAGTCGACCGCGCTGAGCCCGGCGCTGCGCCAGGCGTCCAGCACCACACGCGCCAGGATGTGGGCGCGCAGCATGTCGTGGGTGTCGAGTTCGCCGCGGCGCTCGAGCATGGCCATGCGCGAGCGCAGGTCGGTGAATTCCCAGCCGGCGCGGTCCATGATGGCCAGCGCCAGGCGCGAGGTGAGGATCTCGCGCTCGATGACGTCGTTCTCGACCAGCGACAACCCGCTGCCCGCGCCCGGCGGCGGCAGGTCACCCGGCTGCGAGGCAGTGATGCCGTGCTGCAGCACATGGCGCAAGCCATGCGACATGGCGCCATGCCAGCCGCCCGACAGCTTGATCAGGCCCTGCACCAGGTCACGCCGCCGCTGCCCGGTGGCGTACTCGGCCGGCTTGTCGAGCAGTTCACGCGCGCCGTTGCCGATGCGCGCCACCAGGGCCGGCAGGCCCTTGAGCAGCATGTCGACGTACCGCCGCCGCGCCTGGCTGGCGATCTGGGCGGGGTCTGCGGCGGTCGCCATGGGAAACGGGTCGGGTCGGTGGTACTGCTGTCCAGCCCCGTTTCTACACCACGGCGCCAGCGTTCGGATCGTTGGGATCGTGCTCCTTGCCGGAGGACTTGATCAGGTCCTCGCGCTTGACGCCCAGCCACATCGCGATGGCGGCAGCCACGAACACCGATGAGTAGATCCCAAAAAGAATCCCGATGGTCAGGGCCACCGCAAAGTAATGCAGCGTGGGGCCTCCGAACAACAGCATCGACAACACCATCAATTGTGTGGATCCGTGGGTGATCACGGTGCGGCTGATGGTGCTGGTGATGGCGTGGTCGATGGTCTGCGCCGTGCTCAGCTTGCGGTACTTCCGGAACGCTTCGCGCACCCGGTCGAAGATCACCACCGACTCGTTGACCGAGTAGCCCAGCACCGCCAGCACCGCCGCCAGCACCGCCAGCGAGAACTCCCACTGGAAGAAGGCGAAGAAGCCCAGGATGATGACCACGTCGTGCAGGTTGGCGATGATGCCGGCCACGCCGAACTTCCATTCGAACCGGAACGCCAGGTACACGACGATGCCGATCACGACGAAGGCCAGGGCCTTCAGGCCGTCGCTGGCCAGCTCATCGCCCACGGCGGGGCCGACGAATTCAGTGCGCGACAGCTTCACCGGCTCGGCGCCGCCGGCCTTGGCACAGCTGGGCCGGCTGACCTGCTCGCCCTGGGGCGTGGTGTAGGCCTTGGTCTCGACCGTGCCGCCCTCGGCGGCGCACAGCTTGTCGAAGACGGCGCCAGCCACCTCGGTCTGCTTCATGTTGCCGCGCACCGGCAGGCGCACCAGCACGTCGCGCGAGGTGCCGAAGTTCTGCACCTGCACCTCGCCGAAGCCCATGGCCTCGACGGTGGCACGGGTCTTTTCCAGATCGGCGGCCTGGGCGTATTCCACCTCCAGCACGGTGCCGCCGGTGAATTCGATCGACAGGTGCAGCCCGCGGGTGACGAGGAAGAACACCGCCAGCGCGAAGGTGACGAACGAGATGACGTTGAACACCAGCGCATGCCGCATGAACGGGATGTCGCGGCGGATGCGGAAGAATTCCATGTCGTGCTCCCTGCCCTGCTCAGGCCTTGGCGGCCGGCTCGTCGTTGGCCACCACCGGCGGCTTGCTGCCATCGGGGCGCCACACCTGGCCGATGGACACGCTCTTCAGGCGCTTCTTGCTGCCGTACCACAGGTTGACCAGGCCGCGCGAGAACATCACCGCCGAGAACATGCTGGTCAGGATGCCCAGGCAGTGCACCACGGCGAAGCCCTTGATGAAGCCCGAGCCGAAGGCCAGCAGCGCCAGG
>JAGOBT010000482.1 GCA_017999135.1 Burkholderiaceae bacterium | reverse complement strand
TCCCAGGCCATCATGATGGCCCAGGCCAGGCTGTCCTCCGGGGTCCAGGCCTCGGGCTGCAGGCCCAGGATGACGAACTCGGGCGGCCGCGCCTTCAGCTGGGTGATGACCGCATTCACGCCGTCGGCATAGGCCTGCAGCGCCTCGCGCGAGGCGGGTGACGCGGCCGCCCATTGCGCTGCCGCCACGCGGCGCACGCCCAGCGTGCGCAGGAACCGGTCGGTGTCCAGCGCCGCCTCGCCAAAGGCCTCGGCCAGGCGGCCGGCGCCGATGCGGCGGTGGGTCTCCATCTGCCACAGCCGGTCCTGCGCATGGGCCACGCCCAGGCCGTACATCGCACCACGCGGGCTGGCCGCGCGGATGGTGGGGATGCCGTGGGCGTCACGCAGGATCTGCAGCGGCGCACGCGCGCCAGGCAAGACCAGCGTGCCGCTGGTGGCAGGCAGCACGCGCTGGGTGTAGACCCAGGCGGCCAGTGCAGCGGCCACCACCAGCAGCAGCACCAGGGTGAACAGGCGGCGGATCCAGCGGCCGATCATGGGGGTCTCCGGCCCGGCAGGGCATGGGGTTGGACGTCAACACGCCTGCCAAGCCTACCAGCCGCGGCGGGCGGCACCGGCACCGGTGCAAAGTGGCGGCGCTTCGTGCCGCTGTTCACGCCATGGCCGGCGCAGGCCCGCTCCAACAATGGCTTCAGCCTGGACCTTCTGCTGCCGACAACGCTGTCATGAACCCGCTGCACGCCCCACTCTCTTCCTGGATTCCCCGTTGGGCGGCACGCCGCCACGGCGGTGCGCCCAGCACGCTGACGCAAAGCCGCGTGGAGGTGTGCCCGCCCGAGCTGTTCCCGTCGTCGCTGAGCTGGCGTGGCCGCATGCAGCGCTGGACCAGCCGCGTGCTGCACCAGGCCGCCCCCTGGCTGCCCGAGCAGGCGCGGCCGGTGAACCGGCTGGCCCTGGTCAAGCGCGAGTTCCACGACAGCCTGTCCGACCTGTGCACCGTGCCCGCCGAGGAACTGCGCGACCGCATCGAGCGCGCCCGCTCACTGCGCGAGATGTGGCACCTGCGCTCCAGCCTGTACGGCGAGGTGTCGATGACCCTCAACCAGGGCGAGGCCGAGCGCCGCCTGGCCCGGCTGAACCGGCACTTTCCCACCCGCGCCCCGCGTTCGGCCCTGGCGCCGCAGGACGCATGAACCCCGCCGTCCAGGTGCGCCCGCCGCGCCAGTACTTCGGTGCTGCGCTGGCCTCGGCCGTGCTGCCCGACCCCGGTCTGCCGCAAGACCGGCATGCCCGCATCGCCGCGCGCCGCATCTTCGTCGACCTGAAGCAGCAGTTCATGGCCGCGATCGAATCACTGGACGGCATGCGCGGCGACTGGCTGCGCCGCCAAGTGCGCCAGGCGCACGAGCCGGTGGACCTGTGGATGCTGCGCGGCGCGGTGTTTGCCGCGCTGGAAACGCAGGACGAATACAGCCGCCGCACACGCAACGACCTGAACCGGGTGCTCGACTGCGCCTTCCCCGGCAACGGCGAGTTGCAGGCCTGGGGCACGCGGCTCTGATCGCCCCCGACGGCCCTGGCGGCGTGCGCCGCCACCGCCGTCAGGCCATGGCCAGGTAGTCGCCCTTGCCCAGTTCCACGCCGGCGTGGCGCAGCAGCGCATACGTGGTCATGATGTGGAAGTAGAAGTTCGGCAGCGCCCAGTGCTGCAGGAAGAACAGCCCCTTCATCTGCACCGGCTCGCGCGGCGGGCGCATCGGGATCACGATGTCGCGGCCCTCGCTGCCGTCCACCGCATCGGCCGGCACGCTGTCCAGGTAGGCCAGGGTCTTGCGCACCCGCTCGCGCAGCTCGGCCAGCGTGGCCTCGTTGTCCTCGAACTTCGGCGGCTCCACCCCGGCCAGGCGCGCCACGCAGCCCTTGGCGGCATCGCTGGCAATGCGGATCTGTGACACGAACGGCAGCATGTCGGGCGCCAGGCGCAGTTGCAGGTAGTTGTTGGGGTCGAACTTGCGCGCGGTGGCGTGGGCCTCGGCCTTGTCCAGCCAGTTCAGCAGCGCGCCCAGCTGGCGCTTGAACAGCGGCACGCTGGCCTGGTGCATCGAGATGGTCATCGGTGTCTCCGTTGTGGGGGGATGGCAAGCGCGCGATGTTAGGCGCGCCCGGGCCGGCCTGCAGGAGGCGGCACAATCGTTGGACCACCATGAACATCATCATCCTCGACGACTACCAGGACGCCGTGCGCAAGCTGCACTGCGCCGCACGCCTGGAGCCCTACAACGCCAAGGTCTTCACCAACACCGTCAAGGGCATCGGCCAGCTGGCCGTGCGCCTGCGGGATGCCGAAGTGCTGGTGCTGATCCGCGAACGCACCCACTTTCCACGCGCCCTGCTCGAGAAGCTGCCCCGGCTGCGGCTGATCGTGCAGACCGGGCGCATCGGGTCGCACATCGACATCGAGACCTGCACCCGCCTGGGCATTGCCGTGGCCGAGGGCACCGGCTCGCCGGTGGCCGCTGCCGAGCTGACCTGGGCGCTGATCATGGCCGCCATGCGCCGGCTGCCGCAGTACATCGGCAACCTCAAGCACGGCGCCTGGCAGCAGAGCGGGCTCAAGGCCGCCAGCATGCCGCCCAACTTCGGCCTGGGCCTGGTGCTGCGCGGGCGCACGCTGGGCATCTGGGGCTACGGCAGGATCGGCTCGGTGGTGGCCGGCTACGGCCGCGCCTTCGGCATGCAGGTGGTGGTGTGGGGCAGCGAAGCCTCGCGCGCACGCGCCGTGGCCGACGGCCACCGGGCCGCCGCAGACTGCCAGGGCTTCTTCGCCGAGTGCGACGTGCTCAGTGTGCACCTGCGCCTGAACGACGTGACCCGCGGCCTGATCAAGCTGGAAGACCTGGCGCTGATGAAGCCCACGGCGCTGTTCGTCAACACCTCGCGCGCGGAGCTGGTGGCCGACAACGCCCTGGTCTCGGCGCTGAACAAGGGCCGCCCGGGCCTGGCCGCGGTGGACGTGTTCGAGGCCGAGCCCATCCTGCAGGGACACCCGCTGCTGCGGCTGGAAAACGCCATCTGCACGCCGCACATCGGCTACGTGGAGCAGGACAGCTACGAGCTGTACTTCGGCCAGGCGTTCGACAACGTCATCAATTTCATCAACGGCAGCCCCACCCACATCGTCAACCCCGAGGCGCTGAAGGTGATCCGGTGAGCCTGGCGCCAGCCACCCACCAGGGGGTGCGCTGGGCGCTGCTGACCGGCGCGCTGCTGTGGTTCGGTGTGTGGCACGGCATCGCCGCGCTGATGCCCAGCTTTGCCGCGCTGCTGCCGGTGCGGGCGATCTCAGTGCTGTCGGCGGCGGTGTTCA
>JAGOBT010000043.1:2122-12528 GCA_017999135.1 Burkholderiaceae bacterium | reverse complement strand
GCTGGCCGGCAATGCCCATCCGCCGCACGGCACGCCGTTTGCCAGCGTCTACAGCGGCCACCAGTTCGGCCAGTGGGCCGGGCAATTGGGTGATGGCCGGGCGCTGCAGCTGGGCGAGATTCACACCCCCGCCGGCCGGCAGGAAGTGCAGCTCAAGGGCGCCGGCCTCACGCCCTACAGCCGCATGGGCGACGGCCGCGCGGTGCTGCGCTCGTCGATCCGCGAATTTCTCTGCTCCGAGGCCATGCACGCGCTGGGCATCCCCACCACCCGGGCGCTGTGCGTGATCGGCAGCCCGGCGCCGGTGCGGCGAGAGACCGTGGAAACCGCCGCCGTGGTGGCGCGGGTGGCGCCCAGCTTCATCCGCTTCGGCCACTTCGAGCACTTCGCACACACGGCGGGCGACGTGGCCGCGCTGCGCACGCTGGCCGACGCGGTGATCGACCAGCTCTACCCTGGCTGCCGCAGCGCGCCGAACCCGTTGCTGGCCCTGCTGACCGCCGTCAGCCTGCGCACCGCCCGCCTGCTGGCCGATTGGCAGGCGGTGGGCTTCTGCCACGGCGTGATGAACACCGACAACATGTCGATCCTGGGCCTGACCATCGACTACGGGCCGTTCGGCTTTCTCGATGCCTTCGACCCGATGCACATCTGCAACCACACCGACCAGCAAGGCCGCTACGCCTTCGCCCGCCAGCCCAGCGTGGCCTTCTGGAACCTGCATGCGCTGGCCCACGGCCTGCTGCCGCTGATGCCGGGCCCGCAGGACGCCGCCATCGCCACGATGAAGGACGCGATGGAGCCCTACAAGCCAGCGTTTGCCGATGCGATGCTGGAACGCTTCCGCGCCAAGCTGGGCCTGACGACCGCGCAGGATGGCGACGCCGACCTGGCCGACGACCTGCTGCGCCTGATGGCGCAGGACCGCGCCGACCACACCATCACCTGGCGTGCGCTGGGCCGCTTCCGCACTGCCGATGGCGATGACAACGCCGCCGTGCGCGACCAGTTCATCGACCGCGCCGGCTTCGACGCCTGGGCGCAGCGCTACCGCGGCCGGCTGCAGGCCGAAGCGAGCATCGATGCCGAACGGCAGGCACGCATGGATCGGGTGAACCCGAAGTTCGTGCTGCGCAACCACCTGGCTGAATCGGCGATCCAGGCCGCCCGCAACGGCGACTTCTCCGAAACCCGGCGCCTGCTGAAAGTTCTGCAGGCCCCCTACGACGAACACCCCGATGCCCCCGCGGCCTATGCCGCGCTGCCGCCCGACTGGGCCCACCACCTGGAAGTCTCCTGCTCGTCATGAACCTCTTCGGCAAGACCCCGCCCGAGCCCCATCCGCACGACGACCCGCGCTACCCGGTGCGCAAGACAGAGGCCGAATGGCGCGCCCAGCTCGACCCGATGCAGTTCCAGGTGGCGCGCAAGGCCGCCACCGAGCGGCCGTTCACCGGCAAGTACTGGGACCACTGGGCCGACGGCGCCTACCACTGCGTCGGCTGCGGCCAGATGCTGTTCGAGAGTGAGCACAAGTTCGACGCTGGCTGCGGCTGGCCCAGCTGGACCCAGGAACTGGGCGAGGGCCGCGTCGAACGCATCACCGACACCAGCCATGGCATGGTGCGGGTGGAAGTGCGCTGCGCCCAGTGCGGCACCCACCTGGGCCATGTGTTCCCTGACGGCCCCGAGCCCACCGGCGAGCGCTACTGCATCAACTCGGCTGCCATTGATTTCACGCCCAAAGGCTGAATTGCCGCCGGCACACGCTGGCGACACCGCCGGGCAACGCGCTGTCAGTACACTGCCGCGGCGATGAAACTGCTGCTCGATTTCCTGCCCATCCTGCTGTTCTTTGGCGCCTTCAAGTACGCCGAAGGCCACAAGGACTGGGCTGCCAGCTTCGCCACCGAGCACCTCGGCTTCATGGTGGCCGGCGGCGTGGTCGGCCCTGGCGAGGCGCCGGTGCTGCTGGCCACCGTGGTGGTGGTGCTGGCCACACTGGCCCAGGTGGTCTACCTCAAGGCGCGCGCCAAGAAGGTCGACATGATGCTGTGGATCAGCCTGGCGCTGGTCACGGTGCTGGGTGGCCTCACCGTGTGGCTGCACAGCGAGACCTTCATCAAGTGGAAGCCGACCGGCCTGTACTGGGCCATGGGGCTGAGCTTCCTTGTCAGCCAGTTCCTGCTGGGCCGCAATCTGCTGAAGCTGATGCTGGGTGAACAGCTGCAGCTGCCCGAGCCGGTGTGGGCCCGGCTGAGCCTGGCCTGGGTGGCCTTCTTCGCCGCGATGGGGGTGATCAACCTGTGGGTGGCCTACAGCTTCTCCACCGACACCTGGGTCAATTTCAAGCTGTTCGGCGGCATCGGCCTGATGCTGCTGTTGACCCTGGCGCAGGGCCTGTACATCAGCAAGCACCTGCCGGAAGAAGACGCCGCAGCCAAGGAGCAGCCGTGAGCGGCGTGTCGGCCCTGCAGATCGACAGCGTGCTGCGTGCCGCCCTGGCACCGCTGCAGCAGCTGGAGGTCATCAATGAAAGCCACCTGCACGCGGGCCACGCCGGCGCCGGAGAAGGCTCGCACTTCCGGGTGAAGATCGTCAGCGCCCGCATGGCCGGCCTGGCCCGGGTGGCACGGCACCGGCTTGTGTATGATGCCTTGCGCGATGTGATCCCCCAGGGCGTGCATGCCTTGGCGATCGAGGCACGCAGCCCCGACGAGGCTGCAGCGTCAACCTGATCCGGCGCCCCGGGCGCATGCCGCCCCCACCGCTGACCCCCTCACCGGCCCCTCCTCGTGGTGCGCCGCCCAGCCCCCTGAAAGCCCTGCCCATGATCCGCAAGACCCTCGCCGCCCCGCTGTCGGCCGCCGTTGTGGCCATCTCCCTGCTGTCGCCGCTGGCGGCCCAGGCGCAGAACATCGCCATCGTCAACGGCAAGGCCGTGCCCAAGGCGCGCGTGGACACCCTGCTCACCCAGGCGCAGCGCGCCGGCCAGCAGATCACGCCCGAGATGCAGGGCATGGCCAAGGACGAGGTGGTGCGCCGCGAGATCTTCGCGCAAGAGGCCGCCAAGCGCGGCATCGCCCAGCAGGCCGACTACAAGGCCCAGATGGAACTGGCGCGCGAGAGCATCCTGATCCGCGAACTGTTCGAGGACTTCAAGCGCAAGAACCCGGTCACCGACGCAGAGGCCAAGGCCGAGTACGACAAGTTCAAGGCCCAGGCCACCGGCACCGAGTACCGCGCCCGCCACATCCTGGTGGAAGCCGAAGACGAAGCCAAGGCGCTGATCGCCCAGATCAAGGGCGGCGCCAAGTTCGAAGACCTGGCCAAGGCCAAGAGCAAGGACCCGGGGTCCGGTGAAAACGGCGGCGACCTCGACTTCGCCAAGCCCGAGAACTACGTGCCCGAATTCGGCCAGGCCATGACCAGGCTGAAGAAGGGCGAAATGACCGATGCACCGGTCAAGACCCAGTTCGGCTGGCACATCATCAAGCTCGAAGACACCCGCGAGGCGCAGTTCCCTGACTTCGAAGGCGTGAAGGGCCAGATCCAGCAACGCCTGGCCCAGATGAAGCTGCAGAAGTTCCAGGACGACCTGCGCAAGGCCGCCAAGACGGACTACAAGTTCGCCAACCAGTGAGCTGAGGCGATCTGGACTTCTGAAGGGGCGCTGCGGCGCCCCTTTTGCATGGCCGCTTCGATCAGCGTGCCGCCAGAAACAGCGCCGGGTCGACCATCGCCCGGTTCAGGCTGACCGACCAGTGCAGGTGCGGGCCGGTCACGCGGCCGGTGTCGCCCACGGCGCCCAGCGGGTCGCCGGTGCGCACGGTGTCGCCGGGCTGCACGTCGATCCGGCTCAGGTGGCACAGCATCGACAGCAGGCCGCCGCCATGGTCCAGCCACACCGTCTGGCCGTTGAAGAAGTAGTCGCCGACGTCGGCCACCTGCCCGTCCAACGGCGCCAGCACCGGCGTACCGGTGGGCGCGGCGATGTCCATGCCGCTGTGCGGGCTGCGCGGCTGGCCGTTGAACACCCGGCGCAGTCCGAACGAGCCCGACCGCGGCCCGGCCACCGGCGGCCGCATGGCCAGTTGCGCCGGAAGCGGCTGGCTGAAGCGGGCGATCACCGTGGCCTGGTGCGCACGCTCGCGCTGGTGGCGCGCCAGCGCGTCGGCCGACAGGTCCACATGGCGCGGCGCCACGGTCAGCCGCTGCTCGGCATAGCGGTGCGGCAGCACCTGGTACGGCAGCGTGGCGGGCAGGCCGGCGCCCTGCAGGCGCAGCTGGCCCGCGCCCGGCATGGCATCCAGCGGCATGCCCAGCACCGCCGTCCAGCCCGCCGGGCTGCCCAGCACCAGCACCGGCACGTCGCCCTGCCAGGCCAGCGGCCGTTCGGCGGCGGCACCCAGCGGCAGCAACAGCACGCCGCCGGGCGTGGCGCGCGCCTGCGGCAGGCCGTCGGCGGCTGCTGCGTCCAGGGGCCCGGCCAGGGCCGCGGCCAAGGTGGCCAGCAGCCAGGGCCGGCGTCGCAGCAAGGCACTGGGCGGGGCCGGCATGGCGGGTGGATCAGGCCGCCGGCGGCAGCAGGCGGCCTGCCTCGATGTGCAGTTGCCGGTCGCAACGGGCGGCAATGCCACGGTCATGCGTCACCAGCACCAGTGTCGTGCCCGACTCGCGGTTCATCTCGAACATCAGCGCCATCACCGTCTCGCCAGTGGCGTGGTCGAGGCTGCCGGTGGGCTCGTCGGCCAGCAGCACCGCCGGCTCCACCACGAAGGCGCGGGCCAGCGCCACCCGCTGCTGCTCGCCGCCCGACAGGGTGCGCGGGTGGTGGCCCAGCCGCGCGCCCAGGCCCACGCGCTGGAGCATGTCGGCGGCGCGGGCGCGGGCATCGCGCCGGCCCAGCAGTTCCAGCGGCAGCATCACGTTCTCCAGCGCCGTCAGGTGGCCCAGCAGCTGGAAGCTCTGGAACACGAAGCCCAGCTTGCGGGCGCGCAGGCCGGCGCGGGCGTCTTCGTCCAGCGCAAAGATGTCCTCGCCGTCCAGCCGCACCGTGCCGCTGGTGGGATGGTCCAGCCCGGCGATCAGCGCCAGCAGCGTGCTCTTGCCCGACCCCGACGCACCGACGATGGCGGTGGATTGCCGCCGCGGCAGCTGGAAATCGATGTCATGGAGAATCGTCAGCGTGCCGGTGGAATCGGTGACCGAACGGGTGACGTGTTCAACCGCAATGATGGGATCGCTCATGGATGGGATGGTGGTGCGGCGCAGGCAGCGGCTGGGTTTGCGCGGGACATGGCGCAGGACGGCGCTGGCGCACTGTAGCCTGCTGCTGCTGGGCAGCGTGGTGGCAGGGGCGCTGCCAGCCGCAGCGGCAGGCACACCCACGCTGCTGGTGGTGGGCGACAGCCTGTCGGCCGAGTACGGCCTGGCGCGTGGCGCAGGCTGGGTGGCGCTGCTTGAGAAGCAGCTGGCGCGCGACAGGATCGCCGCCAAGGTGGTCAACGCCAGCATCAGCGGCGACACCACGTCGGGCGGCCGCTCGCGCCTGCCAGCGCTGCTGGCCACCCACAAGCCGACGCATGTGGTGGTGGAGCTTGGGGGCAACGACGCCCTGCGCGGCCTGCCGTTGACCATGACGCGCGACAACCTGGTGGCGATGGTGCGGGCGGCCAAGGCCGCCGGGGCCAAGGTGATGGTGGTGGGCATGCAGCTGCCGCCCAACTACGGCGCCCGCTACGGCCAGGATTTCGCGGCGCTGTTCGGCGAGGTGGCCAAGGCCGAGGGCGCGGCGCTGGTGCCCTTCCTGCTGGCCGGTGTGGCCGACGCGCCGAACGCAGATCAATTGTTCCAGCCCGACCGCATCCACCCCGCCGCCGCCGCGCACCCGCGCATGCTGGCCAATGTGTGGGCGGTGATGAAGGGCTGGCTGAAGTGACGGCCGGCGCTGCGCTCAGCGCGCCAGCTCGCGGTCGCTGATCCGCCCGGGTCCGCTGCGCTGGCCGTCGCGGCGGCCATCGTCGCGGGGTTCGGCGCGGCCTTCGCGCCGGTCATCGTGGCGGTCCCAGCCACGCTGGTCACGACGGTCGTCCGGACGGCCATCGCGCCGGTCGCCGCGGTGGCGGGGCGGCAGCGGATCGGCCACCTGCCAGCCCGGCCGCGGCGCCACCACCACCGGCGGCGGCCGGTGGCCATGGTGGCCGGGCCGCACCACCACCACCGGCACCGCCGGCACCACCACCCGCGGCGGCGGCGGTCGGCGGTCGCCGATGGTCACGGTGACCCCCACCGCCGGCCCGCCGATCCAGGCGCTGAGCGCCGGCGCGTAGCGCACCCGCGGGCCACGCGGGCCGGGCGACCACGCCCAGCGGCCGTCGAAGCGCACCCAGTTGCCGTAGTGGAACGGCGCAAAGCCCCAGGGCGCGGCGTCGATCCAGGTCCATCCCCATGGGGCCACCCAGGTCCAGCGGCCGGTCTGGTACGGCGCCCAGCCGGGCGACACCGCCCGCGGCAGCCACAGCGGGCCCTGGTCACTGTCGCTGACCCAGTCGCCGTGGCGGTCCAGGTCCTGCCAGCCGGTCATGCCGGGCGGCACATGGCGGGCTGTGATGGCGGCATCGTCCTGGTGCTCGTCGCGCGCCACCCAGTCGGCGAAGGCATCGCGCTCCACCGTGGCCCAGGCATAGCGGGTGGTGCTGCGGCGGCTGTCGCCGGGGCCGTCCAGCCACAGGTCGGCACGGCGGCGCTCGGGGATGGTCAGCGCGCTGTCGAAGCCTTCGAACTGCAGCTCGCCCCGCCACACGCTGGCCTGGGTGGCATCGCGATCGCGGTCGAAGCGGTAGTGGCCCGGGCGGCGCGGCAGCCAGCGGCCCTCGCGGGTGCGCAGTTCCACCGGGCCGAAGGCATCGCCATCGGTGGCGGCCAGGCGCAGGGCCACGGTGCCGCCCTGCAGCTGCAGCAGCACCGCCTGCTCGTCGAGCTGCTGCAGCCACAGCTGGGCATCGCCAGCCAGGCGCAGCGTGGTGCTGCCGATGCGCAGGTCGGCCCGGGCATCGCGGCCCAGCAGGCGCAGGCGGTCGCCGGTGGCCACCGGCCAGTTGCTGACGCTGCCGTCGTCGGCCCGCTGCCACTGGCCGCTGTCGCGGTCCTGCAGCTGCAGTTCACCGGCCAGCACGTTGATGCGGCCAACCAGCGCCGGCAGTTCGCCCGGCAGGCTGCCCGCGCGCGTGCTCGGCGCCAGCAGGCCCAGCAGCAGCAGTGGCCAGACCAGGCGGCGCAGCAACTGGTGCCACGCCGGCGGCACCACAGGCCCAGGGTGGATCGCGGCGGTTCGGCGGGTCGGCATCTGCAGCTCCTCCGCCCGGCAGCGGGCGGCCTTGCTTCACAACGCCCGGGCGGCACCCTCCGCCGACCGGCGGACCTTGCCGGTTTGTAAAGACCCCGCGGTCAGTCGTCGGCGTTCGGGTCCAGCTCCGGGAACAGCACGCTGGTGAAGCCCAGCTGCGTCAGGTCCCGCATGCGGGTGGGGTACAGCCGGCCGACCAGGTGGTCGCATTCATGCTGCACCACGCGGGCATGGAAGCCGCTGGCCTCGCGGTCGATCAGCCGGCCGTCCGGGCCCACGCCGGTGTAGCGGATGCGGGCATGGCGTGGCACCTTGCCGCGCAGCCCGGGCACCGACAGGCAGCCTTCCCAGTCGTCTTCCTCCTCGGGCCCCAGCGGCTCGATGCGCGGGTTGCACAGCACGGTGTAAGGCACCGGCTCGGCATCGGGGTAACGCTGGTTGCGCTCGAAGCCGAAGATCACCAGTTGCAGGTCGACACCGATCTGCGGCGCCGCCAGGCCGGCACCGTTGGCGGCCAGCATGGTGTCCTTCATGTCGGCCACCAGGGCGGCCAGTTCGGGCCCGCCGAAATTCAGCACCGGCTGCGCCACCCGCAGCAGGCGGGCATCGCCCATCTTCAGAATCTCACGCACGGCCATGGTGGTGCTCGCTTCCGGTCGTCACTTGAACTGCACCGCCACCAACGGCGTGCCGGGCAGGCCCTGGTAGATCACCTGCACCGCCAGGCCGGGCTTGGGCGGCATCAGCTTGGAGAACGACCCCAGGCTGACCAGGTCACCCGGCTTCAGTGCCAGGCCCTGTCTGGCCAGGTCCTTGGCCAGCCAGACCACGGCGTTCAGCGGGTGGTCCAGCACGTCGCTGCCCTTGCCGCGGTCGACCTCGGCCCCGTCGGCCATCACCAGCACCTCCATGTCGCGCAGGCGGTCACTGAAGGCGGCGGTGGCCTCCACCGGGATGGGCGCGCCCACCACGCCCAGGCGGGCGCCGACATTGATGGCGGCAATCGCCGCGCCATTGAGCTTGGGCGGCGCCTGCACCACCAGGTCAGGCAGCTCGATGAACGGGATCACCTGGTCGATGGCGGCCAGCACCTGCAGTGGCGTGGTGGCCTGGTTGATGGCGGCGCTGCTGACGCGCACCAGCAGGTCGGCCTCGTACAGCGCGCGGGCGCCGAAGGCGGGGTCCACCTTGCTGTCGGCCGGCAGCAGCATCGGCGCGTAGAGCGTGCCCCACACCGGCGCGTCGGCATTGAAGCGCTTCTGCACCGCCGGGTTGGTGAGACCGGCCTTGTAGCCCACCGGCGCGCCCAGCTGCCGGGCCAGCAGGGCCTGAAACTTGGCGCGGCTGCACTCGCCATCGGCGGTGGCCAGGCCGTCGGGGTTGGCGGCTGGCGTGCGCGCCTGGTAGGCGGCGTGCAGGGCCGCCACCTGCTCGTCGGTCATGCAGGCGGCCTGGGCGGCGGCCAGTGGCAACACCAGGGCTGCGGCGGCGGCGAGTCTGGCAACAAGGTGGCGTGGGGGCATGCAGGTCTCCAGAGTGGCTGTTCGGTGACAGGATGATAGGCAAGCCGGTGGCCGCGGACAGCCGCCTGGCGCGCGTGCACCGTTCGCCCGGCTGACAACCGAAGCGGGGATTGCTGCGCCAGCGCAGCAACGCTACCCTCGGGCCATCCGAATCTTGCTGACCCCCCACATGCCGCGCTTGAAGCTTCTGCCCTGGGCTGCCGTCGTCACCATCGGCCTGGGCAGCACTGCCGCGCAGGCGGCGTTCGACATCCGCCTGAACCTGGACAGCGTGGCGCCGGGCTACCGGTCGTACTTCGAGGCTGCCGAGTCGTTCTGGGAAGGGGTCATCACCGGCTACCAGCCTGGCATTGCACTGTCGGGCCTGAACATCCGTGCAGCCACCTTCAATGGCAGTCCGGGCGGCACGCTGGGGTTCGCAGGGTGGACAGACGGGATCCGGAGCCAAGGCTACGCCCTTGCCACCGACGGCACGATGAGCTTCGACCTGGCGGATGTGCCCGGCCTGGTGCAGAACGGCCAGTTCGCCGCAGTGATCCAGCATGAGATGGCCCATGTGCTGGGCTTCGGCACGTTGTGGACCTCCAACTACAACGGGGTCTACCAGGACGGCACGGGCCGCTACACCGGGCCGGCAGCCCTGGCCGAATACCGCCGCGAGTTTTCACAACCCGGCGCGCAGTGGGTACCGGTCGAGCTGGGCGGCGGTGCGGGCACGGCCAACGGCCACTGGAATGAGGTGGACGGGGGCAGCGGGCCGACAGGCTTCACCGACGGCAGCGGGCGCAACATGCGCAACGAGCTGATGACCGGCTGGCTGAACGGCCCCACCTTCGTCAGCCGCACCACCGTGGCGTCGTTCCAGGACATCGGCTACACGGTGAATCTGAGGGCCCTGGCCGGCGTTGTGCCAGCGCCCGCCGCCCTGGCCATGGCCGGCGTCGTGCCAGAGCCCGCCACCCTGGCCCTGTGGCTGATGGGCCTGCCGCTGCTGGCTGGCGTGGCCGCACAGCGCCGCCAGCGGGCCTGACACGCACGGCGCCCGACGGGGCCGTGCAGCGGTGCAGCGCCTGCCAGGCGGGCAGCGCCTAGACCGCGGTCTCGGCCACCGGGTCGAGGATCAGCGTCACCTGCAGCGGGCGCAGCAGGTCAGGCCCGCCGTCGTGCGGCCCGGCCGGCTCGCGCAGGATCTCGTAGAGCACCGGCCGGTAGCTGCGCTTGTGCTGGCCGGTGTAGGCATCGACCAGCGGCATCGGCGTGGTCCTGGACGGCGAGAACAGTTCCTCGCGCAGCGCCGCGGCAAAGCGGAAATCCAGGTCGACCTGCCAGGTCGACCCGGCGCTGCGCGTGGCGTCGACCAGGTCGCCCCAGGTGCGGGCCCGCAACCCGCGGGTCAGGTTGAACAGCGACAGCGTGAAGGTGGAGGTGGCGCCGTCGCCTTCGACCACCCGCGCCTCGCGCGGGATGCCGGTGCGCACGTCCTGCAGCGTGCGCAGGTCCAGCACCACCCGGTGGCAGGGGTAGTGCGTCAGGTT
>JAGOBT010000043.1:0-2022 GCA_017999135.1 Burkholderiaceae bacterium | reverse complement strand
GCCGCAGTCTAGTCCGCTGGCGGAGCGGCCGCATCCGGCACGTCTGTCTCAGGGGCTGCCGCCAGCAAGGCCAGCAGCCCGGCTTCATCCAGGATGGACAGGCCCAGTTCACGCGCCTTGTCCAGCTTGCTGCCGGCCTCGGCGCCGGCCACCACGTGGTGGGTCTTCTTCGACACCGAGCCGGCCACCTTGCCGCCGGCGGCCTCGATCAGCGCCTTGGCGTCGTCGCGGCTCAGCGTGGGCAGGGTGCCGGTCAGCACGAAGGTGATGCCGGCCAGCGGCTGCGGCGCGGCACTGTCGATGGCACCCTCGCCTTCCGGCCAGGTGATGCCGGCGGCGCGCAGCTGCTCCACGACCTCGCGGTTGTGCGGCTGGTCGAAGAAGGTGCGGATGGCCGCAGCCACGACCGGGCCGACGTCCTTCACCTGCAGCAGCTGGTCCACCGTGGCGTCCATGATGCGGTCCAGGCTGCCGAAATGGCGCGCCAGGTCCTTGGCGGTGGTCTCGCCGACCTGGCGGATGCCCAGCGCGTACAGAAAGCGCGGCAGCGTGGCCTGCCGGCTCTTGTGCAGCCCGGCCACCAGGTTGGCGGCGCTCTTCTCGCCCATGCGGTCCAGCGCACTGAGCTTGGCCACGCCCAGGGCGTACAGCTCGGGCAGGGTGCGGATCAGACCGCTGTCGACAAGCTGGTCGACCAGCTTGTCGCCCAGGCCTTCCACGTCCATTGCCCGCCGGCCCGCAAAGTGCAGGATGGCCTGCTTGCGCTGCGCCGGGCAGAACAGGCCACCGCTGCAGCGGTGGTCCATGCCGCCGCGCTCGCGCTTGACGGCGCTGCCGCACACCGGGCACTGGCGCGGCATGCGGAAGTTGGGCACGTAGGCGGCGCGGGTGCCCGGCACCCGACCCACCACCTCGGGGATCACGTCGCCGGCGCGCCGCACGACCACCGTGTCGCCCACCCGCACGCCCTTGCGCCGCAGCTCGAATGTGTTGTGCAGCGTCGCGTTGCTGACCGTGGTGCCACCCACGAACACCGGCGCCAGCTTGGCCACCGGCGTCAGCTTGCCGGTGCGGCCCACCTGGATGTCGATGGCGTTGAGCGTGGTCATCTGCTCCTGCGCCGGGTACTTGTGGGCCACCGCCCAGCGTGGCTCCCGCGTGACGAAGCCCAGCCGCTGCTGCAGTGCGCGGTCGTTGACCTTGTAGACCACGCCGTCGATGTCGAAGGGCAGCGCATCGCGCTTGGCGCCCATGGCCTGGTGGAAGGCCACCAGCCCGTCGGCACCGGCGGCCACGGTGCGGTCGGCGCACACCGGCAGGCCGAAGGCGGCAATGGCATCCAGCAGCGCGCTGTGGGTGGGCGGCTCGGGCCAGCCGTCCACCGCGCCCAGGCCGTAGGCGAAGAAGCTCAGCGGCCGCTGCGCGGCAATCGCCGGGTCGAGCTGGCGCACCGCACCGGCGGCGGCATTGCGCGGGTTGACGAAGCTCTTGCCGCCCTGCTCGCGCTGGCGTTCGTTCAGCTGCGCGAAGGCGTCGCGCCGCATGTAGACCTCGCCGCGCACTTCCAGCAGCGGTGGTGCCGCGCCCTGCAGCTTCAGCGGGATCTGGCCGACGGTGCGGATGTTCTGGGTCACGTCCTCGCCGGTCTCGCCATCCCCGCGGGTGGCGGCCTGCACCAGCACACCGTGTTCATAGCGCAGGTTGATCGCCAGGCCGTCGAACTTCAGCTCGGCGGCATAGGCCACCGGCGGCGCGTCCTCAGGCAGTTCCAGTTCACGGCGCACGCGGGTGTCGAAGGCCACGGCGCCGCTGGGCTCGGTGTCGGTCTCGGTGCGGATGCTGAGCATCGGCACCGCATGGCGCACCGGCGCAAAGCCGTCCAGCACCTGGCCGACCACCCGCTGGGTGGGTGAATCGGGCGTGCGCAGCACCGGGTGCGCAGCCTCCAGCGCCTGCAGTTCCTGGAAGAGCGCGTCGTAGGCGGCGTCGGGCAGCTCGGGGTCGTCCAGCACGTAGTAGCGG
>JAGOBT010000481.1 GCA_017999135.1 Burkholderiaceae bacterium | reverse complement strand
TGCCCAGGGCGTACACGCTGTTCAGCGGGTTGATCAGGTAGCGCAACTGCTTGTGGTTGCGCATGGTCGACGACAGCGGCTGGAAGCTGGCCAGCACCGCCGCCACCACCAGCGCCAAGCCGGCCACCGTGGCCAGCAGGTTGCGGCCCAGCTGGCGCGGCCAGCGGGCCTGCTGCACCGGCGTGCGCCAGACCAGCCAGGCGGGCAGCAGGCCGCCCAGCACCAGCGTGCCCGCCATGCGCAGGCTGAACAGGTCGGCTGCCTCGCCGGGGTTGGTCTGCAGCACGTTCACCAGCATCGTGGGGTCGATGACGATGCGGTAGGCGCCCATGAAGTGCGCACCCGCGGCCGCCGCCAGCAGCAGAAAGACGGCCACCGGCTTGAGCGTCCAGCGCCAGGCCAGCAGGCTCTGCAGCGCCACCAGCGCGCCGAACACCGCCAGCGCCAGCGCCACCGCCAGGCCCCAGCCTTGGGCCGTTTGCAGCAGGCCGAGGTCGGCCAGCGCCTGCCACAACGGCCAGTTGCCCAGCGTGGCCATGGCCGCGCTGGTGGCCAGCACCAGGCGCAGCGGGCCGCGCCCGCCGTCCAGCGGCCGCGGCGTCATGCCGCGTCCACCACGGTGGCGTTGCGGCCGATACGGCGGCAGGCCGCGTCCAGCGCCCAGGCCAGGCACCAGCACAGCCAGCCGCTCCACAGCGTGTGGCTCATGAAGTGCGCGCCGCGCCACTGTTGCCCCAGCCCCAGCAGCAGGCCGGCAGCCAACGCCGCCAGCAGCCAGCGCCGCGCCAGCACCGGCGCCACCGGCCGGAACACGAACCAGCCGCCGACGAACGCAAAGCCCGCGCTGGCATGGCCGGCCGGAAAACAGCCGCCGCGCCCGCCCACCGGCGTGGCCCACCACAGCCAGTGCGACACCGGCTCGACCATGCCGCCGTAGGCCGCCAGGCTCCAGGGGCAGGCGGCGGGGTTGGCGGATTTCAGCAGCGCCACGGCCGCCACCGACAGCAGCACGCCACCGGCCAGCTGCAGCCGGCGCGCCAGCGGCAGCTGCCGCAGCGGGCCCAGCGGCCACCACACGCCCAGGCACAAGGCCAGCGCCAACGCCCAGGCCAGCAGGCGGCCGCCGCTGTGCATCACGTCGGCCAGCAGCCAGTGGTTGCGCCACGGGAAGCCGCCCGCGTTGCCAGCCATGTCGGCCAGCCAGCGGTCGCTGCCGGCCAGCTCCCAGGCGGCGAACAGCAGCGCCAGGCCCACGGTGGCCAGCGCAGGGCCGTGCGCCGCAGGCCAGGCCAGCGGCAGCGCGGGGGTACGCGGGGTGTCCAGCGGACGCGAAGACAACGGAGACGGCAGCGCCACGGCGGGCAGGTACGCAGGAAGCATCGGAAGCGGCGGAGTTTGGGAGCCAGCGCTTAAGCCCACATTAAGCGCACACCAGGTGCACAGCAGCTGCACAACAGACGCGCAGCATGCCAGCACCCGCCGCGGCTGGCACCCCGGGCCAGTGCCCACACAATCCGCCCATGCGGGTGCTGGTGGTGGAAGACGACAAGCGGATCGCCGATGGCCTGGTGGCGCATCTGGCAGGGCATGGCCATGCGGTCGACACCGCCGGCAACCTGGCCACTGGCTGGGCAGCGCTGTGCGCCGAACCCTTCGACCTGCTGCTGCTGGACCTGGGCCTGCCCGACGGCGACGGCGCCAGCCTGCTGGCCCGCCTGCGCGCCGCGCCCGCCGGCGGCCTGCCCGACGCCCACACCCCGGTGCTGGTGATGACCGCCCGTGACGAGGTGGCCAGCCGCATCGGCGCGCTCGACCTGGGCGCCGACGACTACGTCACCAAGCCGTTCGACCCCGACGAGCTGGCCGCCCGCATGCGCGCCCTGCGCCGCCGTGCCGCCGGCCGTGGCCAGCCGCTGCTGCAGCATGGCGACCTGCTGGTCGACCCGGCGGCCCGCACGGTGCAGCGCGCCGGGCAGCCGGTGGCGCTGTCGGCGCGTGAACTCGCCGTGCTGCTGCTGCTGCTGGAGGCGCGGCCGCGGGTGCTGTCGCGCGTGCAGATCGAGGCCGCGCTCTACAGCTGGGACGACGCGCTCGGCAGCAATGCCATCGAGGTGCATGTGCACCACCTGCGCAAGAAGCTGGGCGACGGCGTGATCCGCACGCTGCGCGGCGTGGGCTATTGCCTGGCCGAGCCGGCGGCTCCGGGCGCCGGGCGATGAAGCGCAGCGGCCCGTCGCTGTTCGGCCACCTGCTGGCCTGGTGCCTGGGCGCGCTGGCGCTGCTGTGGCTGAGCTTCATCGTGGCGGGGTACCAGACCGGCCGCCACGAGACCGACGAGCTGGTCGACGGCCACCTGGCCAGCGTGGCCGCGCTGCTGGCCACCGGCGGGCACTGGCAACCAGGCACCACCGCGCACGCCGCCGATGTGAACCTGCCGGTGCAGCATGCCTACCAGCAGGCCATGAGCCTGGTGGTGTGGGACGCCGAGGGCCGCCTGCTGGCCCACCAGGGCACCGCGCCGCTGCCGCCGTTTGCCCGTGGCGAGGGCTTTGCCACGCTGCAGCTGGGCACGCCGCCGCAGGCCTGGCGCAGCTTTGCGCGCTGGTCGGCCGGGGCGCCGGCGCGGCGGGTGATGGTGCTGGTCAACGAGGCCGAGCGCACCGAGCTGGGCTGGGACATCGCCGGCCAGGTGGCCACGCCCGGCCTGTGGCTGCTGCCGGCGCTGGCGCTGGCCCTGGGGCTGGCGCTGCGCCGCGGGCTGCAGCCGCTGCAGGCCCTGTCGGACGACGTGCAGGCGCTGCAGGTGGACCAAGGTGACGGCCAGGGCCTGCACAGCCCGCACCCGGCGGCCGAATTCGCCACCATGGTGCGGGCCATCAACACCCTGGTGCAGCGCTACCACGCGGCGCTGGAACGTGAACGTGAACTGGCCAGCGAGCTGGCGCACGAGCTGCGCACGCCGCTGTCGGCCCTGGTGCTGCAGGCGCGCGCGCTGCGCGAGGCACCGGCCAGCGCCAGCCCAGCCGCACTGCAGCAACTGGAGCAGGACGCCCTGCGCGCCGGCCAGGTGCTGTCGGAACTGCTGGCGCTGGCCCGCGCCAGCCGCACCGCGCTGGCCACCACGGCCCAGCCGGTGGACCTGGGCATGGTGGCCCAGCAGGTGCTGGCCGAGCGTGCCGAAGCCGCCGTGGCCGGCGGGCACGATCTGGCCCTGCTGGCCGAGCCACCGTTCACCGTGCAGGGCCACGCACTGCTGCTGGGGCTGGGGCAACAGTGGCGCGGCGCGCACTTCATGAGCCACACGCTGTGGAGCGGCTGGCTGTGCTGGTGCCTGGCCTGGGCGCTGGACGCGGCCCGCCGCCGTATCGGCC
>JAGOBT010000042.1 GCA_017999135.1 Burkholderiaceae bacterium | reverse complement strand
GTCGCCGCAGCGATGCAGTCTGACCTGCCCCCATCGTTGCCAGCGTCCCAACCCCTTCTATGCGGCGCGTTTGGTTCGAGATTTGGCTGCGCTACCACCAAGTCCTTGGGCGATGAATGTCAGCACCAGCGCATTCAGCGACACGCCTTCTGCGCGCGCGCGCATGGTCAATTGTGCGTGCACGGTCTTCGGCACGCGGGCCACGAATTTGCCCGATGCAACGCCGCCGCTGTTGGGGGCAGGCACAGCCAGTTGCTTTGCCTTGAGTGCTGCAATGGTGGCTTTGAGCGCGTCCTGGCCATTCTCGATGGCTTCATCGATGGTTTCGCCGTCCGAAATGCACTCGGCGAAATCTGGGTACGAGATCATGTAGCCGCCACCATCTTCCATGGCGAGCGGGCGCACTTCGAACGGGTAGTCACTCAGTTTGGCCATGGCTCATGCTCCATCGATCAACTCGACAAACTTGCGCACATAGATTGGCTTGATCGGTCGATGTGCGGGAACCGACAAGGTACGGCCGTCGCTTCTGATGAACACACAGTGGCTGCTCTTGTGGTGGCGCCAGTCAATGCCGTTCTGCCGGGCAACCACTTGCAGATCACCGATCTGCCAGTCACGTGGGTTGTGGCGCATGGACCCCAGAAGCTTGGCTGCAGAGTTCATGCGCAATGATACTGCCGGTGAGATCGCTCGAAAGGGGGATGAGGGTCAGGTCGCCAGCGCCATCCCTTCGGTCCATGCCGCTTGCATCTTGTGCAGCAGTGTGTGCGGCACGCGTTCGTCTCCGGCGGCGTGCGCCATGGTCTCGTGCATCGCCTGGGCGATCTGGTGCAGCACCTGCAGGGGCTGGGCGACACCGCACACCCGCCGGCCAAAGTCCAGCAGCTCGGCCTGTGTGGGGTAGGCCCGGGTCTGGTGCCGGCCGGCCAGCAGCTTCAGGGCCATGGTGCGGTCTTCCATCTCGGGGCCGCCGGGGGTGCGGGCATAGGTGTAGATGCTGGTGGTCACCACGTCGAACATGGGCGCCAGCCACACCTGCTGTGCATCACGGTACAGCACGCCAAAGTTCTTCAGATGGGCATCGCCATTGCGCACCATCACGGCAAAGGCCACCTGCTGGTAGAAGCGGTGCAGGTTGTCGGCGTGCAGTTGCAGCTGGCGCAGCAGCTCGGCCACGCGCTGGTAGCTGCCCTGGTATTTGCGGTCTGACAGCACGTCGCGCACGCGCAGGCCGGCCAATGCGGCAATGTCTTCAAAGCCCAGCCGTTCGATGCGCCCGTTGCCATGCGCCACCATGTCAAAGCGGTCCAGCACCAGCATCTGTCCGTCGTCTGACAACGCAAATTCAGGCACCAGGACGCCCGAACGCCGCGCTGCCGACAGGCACACAAACTCATTGGCCGCCAGGCCAGGGTAGGCCGGGCTGCCGGCCTTGACGATCAGCGACGGCACCGGCACGGTCGCCTTGTCAGGCACCATGATCTTAGGCTGCATGCCTGCAATGCCCGCACCGGTGCTCAGGTAGGCGGCCACCAGGTCGTCAAACACCGCTGGGCTGTAGCGCAACTGCAGCAGTGCGGCCTTGTCCATGGGCCTGGCCGGTGCGGCTTCAGCGGCGCCTGGCAGCCGATAGCCAAGGCGACCGATGCCGTTGCGCCCCACCAGCGCCAGCAGGTGCATGGGCGTGAGAGGCATTTTTGGAAACATCTGCCGCACCCGCATGAACAGGTCGCCCTCGGGCAGGTTCTGGTCCATGGGGGCGAACAGGTCACCGTCTTGCCAGGTCAGACGGCTGCTGGCGGGCATCAGCAGGGCGGCCGCTGGCTGCGCCGGCGATGGGTCCAGATAGCGAAACTCGTAGATCGACGACTTGAGCAACTGCCCGGCGCCCGGGTTGTCGCCGATGGAAATGTCCAGGGCCCGAATGCGCTCAGGCAGTGTCGGCGGTGTGCGCATCGTCATCGTCGTCTTGAAACCGCCGCGCCACCTCGTCGGCCGTGGGCAGGCCAGCGGGTTCCAGGCGCAAGACCAGGCCCAGCGCGCCCAGCACGGCCAGCAGTGACGACACCGTGCTGTCCTGGCCGGCCTCCAGTCGGTCGATCACTTCGCGCACCTTGCCCGCCCGCTTGGCCAGCTCCACCTTGCTCAGCTTCAACGCCCGCCTGCGCGCCTGAATGTCCTGGCCCAGTTCGTCCGGCAGTCTGATGTTGCTGGTCATGGCTTGCATTATCGTCCCGCAGAGTCATTATGCAAGTTATGGCTTGCATTCATGCATGCACTGCGCTGTGTGGTGGCGATTGGATGCGCCGCAGGGGGGCCTCGAATCGGCCTTGGCTGTGCACACGGTTCATGCTAATTTTTGTGCATGAATGAATTTGAGGTGTGGACATGAGGACGCATGTCGATCTGAACGACGTGTTGATCGATGAACCCGTGGCGCTTGGCGGCTTTCCCAGCAAGAAGGCGGCCATCCATGCTGCCCTGGCTGACGACGTGAAGACCATGAAGCGGCACAAGCTGCTGGCATTGCGGGGAAAGATCGCATGGCAGGGCGATCTGGCCCAGTTGCGTCAAGACCGTGTGGCCGGTGATGGGCGGCCTGGCTGATGTTGGTCGATACCTCGGTCTGGATCGACTTTTTCAACGGTCACCCATCCGCCTGCTGACCAAAGACGGTGACTTCACGGCCATCGCCGGCTGCAGCCCGCTTCGCCTCGTCACTGCTTGATCGGCGGCCCGATCGTGCTGTCTGCGCTGCCGGTCATCACCGCTCATCGGCACATCGTCCGGAACCTGGGCCAAGGCCACTTCAAGCTGCTGCCGGTTGCCGCGCGCTGCGCGCTGTTGCTGGTGGTCGCCAGCGCATCGCACCCGTCCACTTGCTATGCCATCAAGAGGGAACACCTTTGAATGGTGGCCAGCTCGTCGCGCAGGGCCTCTCTGGCAATCGCCGTGTCGTAGGCGGCCTGCCCTCGCAACCACCAACCGTCGCTCAGGCCGAAGTAGCGGCAGAGCCGCAGGTCCGTGTCGGCTGTCACAGACCGCTTGCCGGAAACGATTTCGCCGATGCGCTGTGCTGGCACGCCGATGTCTTTTGCAAGGCGGTACTTGGTCAGGCCAAGTGGCTTGAGGAACTCTTCTTCAAGCATCTCGCCGGGCGTGACAGGTCGAACGGTGCGCATGGGTGATCCCTTCAGTGGTAGTCGACGATCTCGACGTTTGCAGCGCCTTTCCGTGTCCAGACGAAGCAGACGCGCCATTGCTGATTGATGCGAATGCTGTATTGGCCCTTCCGATCGTCTTTGAGCGCTTCGAGCATGTTGCCGGGTGGTGCGCTCAGGTCGTCAAGAACAGCAGACCAGTCCAGTTGTGCAAGTTTGCGGAGCGCTGGTCGTTCGATGTTCACCCAGCGCTTCACGCGCTTGCCTTCGAAGAGGGCCTGGGTGTCTTTGCACTTGAAGCTTTTGATAGCCACGGGTGGCGATAATAACGGAGCGCGTGCATACCTTCAAGGTGAAACCTGACCCCAGGTCTGGTCACACCAGCGCAGGCGCTCCACTGAAGCTGCCCAGGTTGGGCAATGCCGCGGCCAGGTCAGATGCCCCCAGCCCCATCCAGCCGCCCAGGCTGGCAGCGTACTGCGTCACTGCGGTGCTGGGCAGCAGCCGGCCGGCGCCCAGGTCATCGGCCGTGCCCAGGGCCGTAACGGGCATGCTGCCGTGGATGTGGCCGCCCTGCACGCTACCACCGGCCACGAAGTGGTGGCTGCCCCAGCCGTGGTCGCAGCCGTCGCCGTTGCTGGCCAGGCCGCGGCCGAAATCGCTGGCCGAGAACAGCAGCACGTTGTTCAGCTGGCCCTGGGCCTGCATGGTTTGCAGAAACCAGTCCACCGCATGGGCCACGCGGCCCATCAGCAGGGGCTGGTCGCGCATCTGGAAGCTGTGGCTGTCGAAGCCGCCCACGCTCACCATGAACACCTGCCGCTTCATGCCCATGGCCGGACCTGCGGCGATCATGCGCGCCACGATGCGCAGTTGCCGGGCCAGCGCGTCGTTGGCCAGCGCCAGCGGCGTGCCGGCGGGCAGGGTGATGGGGGCGCTGGGCAAGTCCAGCGCCGGGCCGGCGTCCAGCGCGGCCTGCAGCGTGCCGCTGGTGGCCAGGCTGCGCTGCACCACGCGCAGGTATTCGGCCTCGAAGGCATTGGCGCCGCTGCCGGCCAGCAGCTTGCGCAGTTCACCCGGCACGGCGCTGCTGCCGGCGCGCCAGCCGTCCTGCGCACCGTTGATGGCCACCGGCCCGTTGGTGCCCACCTGGTACTGGGTGACGTTGCTGCCGCTCAGGAACACCGCATTGCCGCTGGCTGACACGGCGGTGAACACCGGCCGCTGGTTGGCAGCCATCAGGATGTCGCCCATGCGGCCGCCCCAGCCGGTGGGCGCGCCTTCGGGCTGCAGGCTCTGCCAGGTGGCAGCCTGGTCGTTGTGGCTGAACAACTTGGCTGGCAGGCCCAGGCCGGCCTGGAAGTCGGCCTTGCTGACGGGGCGCACCAGCGTGCCCACGTTGGCCAGCCAGCCCAGCTTGCCCTGGGTGTACCAGTTGCGCAGCGGCGCCAGTTCCACCGGCATGCCGAAGCTGCGGCCGCTGGCCTGGCCGCCGTTGCCGATGTCCTGCACCCGGTCCGTGGGCCAGGCCAGTTCACCGCGGGCAGTGGCATAGCTGGCGCGGTTGGCGGTGTCGGTGGGCAGCAGCCAGTTGTGGCTGTCGCTGCCGCCGGCCAGGTACAGGCACACCAGGGCCTTGTAGCCGTCCTGGATGCCGGCGCCCTGGGCGCGCTGGCTGGCCAGTGCCCCCAGGCCGGCCAGGCCCATCGCCAGGGGCACATGCAGGCGCAGGCCCGGGGCGGCAGCGGCGGCGGCCAGGCCGGCACTGGCGCGGAAGAAGGCGCGTCGGTTGGCGGTCATGGGGTGCCCTTCAGGGTTGCGAGACATATTCAGGGGAGGCCAGCACCAGGAAGGTGGCGGCGCGGGCGCGGTTGCTGGCGGCGGTGGTGCTGTCGGGGATGGCGGCCATTGCATCGAGCACACCGCTGCGTAGCGCGGCGCTCATGCGCCCGCTCAACAGCAGCAGGTCCAGCTGGTCGGCCAGGCGGTGCAGGCTGCCGTCGGCAACGCTGCTGCCCAGCGCCGCATAGTCCACCTTCACGTCGTTGGTGCTGCCGGTCCAGCCCAGGCCGCTGCCCGCCATGGCCTCGGCGGTGTTGATCCACGCGGCCACGCTGCTCTCGTTGACGATCTGGAACTCGGGCGCCGTGCTTCCCATCGCGGCAAAGCTGGTGTTGGGCGGTACGTAGCCCGGCCGATAGTGGTTGAAGACTGTGGGTGAGGCGAGTGCCCGCTGACCGCTGGTCTCCAATTCCCAGGTCAGTAACCAACTGCCGCTGACGCTGTGTGCACCGATTGCCCGCGCCCAGTGCGTCACGCGCAGAACCGGCTCGCGCAGTTTGCCGAAGCCGCCGGGCGGTGCGCCGCGGGCTTCGTCGTCCAGCAGGATGGCGCGTACCACGGCTGCCAGGTCGCCCCGCACGCCGTTGCCGTTGTTGTTGAACACCGCTGCCACCCGCGCCACATAGGCCGGGCTGGGCTGGCTGGTCACCAGCCGCTGGATCAGCTGCCGGCCGATGAACGGGCCTACGTTGGGGTGGTTGAACAGCGCGTCCAGCGCCAGCTTCAGGTCTGCCTACGCGCTGCCGTTGGCCGGGATCGTCAGCGCCCAGGGCTTGCCGGCAAACAGGGTCTTGGCGGCTGTGGAGTGCTGGCTGGCATAGGCCTTCATCGGCAGCAGGTCGATGCGCTGGTCGCCCGCGGCCGTCATCACCGGGCTGCCCCAGCGGAACTTGGCGTCTGTCATCTCGGCATCGGGGAAGGCCCAGCTCCAGCCGGTGAACACCTTGGCCAGGGCCATCACGTCATGGATGGTGTAGGTTTCGACCGGCTGGCCGTTGCTGCCGCGCTTGGGCGTGCCGTCCGGGTTCAGCTCATGCAGGCCGATGGTGAACAGCTGCATCAGCTCCCGCGCGAAGTTCTCGTCGGGCATGCGGCCCGTGGCCGGGTCTTCCTTGCGGTTGCGCAGATGGCTCAGGTAGATGCCCATGGCCGGGCTCAGGGCCATGTCTTCCATCAGCTGGCGGAAGTTGCCGAAGGCGTTCTTGTTCAGCAGGTCGTGGTAGTTGGCGACTGCCCTTGTCTGAGTCCACAGACTACTGTCGGTCTGCGACACCATGAAGACTTGGTGTAGCGCATAGGCCACTCGCTTGCGCAACTGATCGGGCGCTGTCGCGGCGGTTTTCCAGAAGGTCTGGGCCACCACCGCCGGGTTGTAGTTGGCTCCCCAGGGCCGCCAGGCATCACCCTGGTTGTACTGGGCCTGCACCGCGTTCACGTAGTCGGGCTGGTGCGGCAATGCCATCTGGTCGGACAACCAGGTGGCATAGGGCTTCGTGACCAGGCTGTCGACCTCGGGGGCTGTGGGGCCGAAGCTGGCCTGCAAGAGAAAGCGCACCGCATCACGCTTGCGGGCGAGCAGCGGATCCGTGGCGGCGGCTTCGGCAGGCCATGGAAGGCGCAGTGCTGCGTTCCAATACAGGTTGCCGCTGCCTGCCACGGTGTCGGCCCCATCGAAGGCGGCTGCGCCGCTGCCGCGGTCGATGCTGGCGTTGCCGGCATTGGGCATCACCACGCGCGTACCCTGCTGCAGATAGGCCACGTACAGGTTGCGGTCTTCACCATTGACCTTGGCGTCGTTGGTGAACACGACGTCGACCAGCGCATTGGCCGCCAGCGTTGGCACGGCGAACTCGAAGTTGGCGAATTGCGTATTGGTCACCGTGGTGGTGCCGATGGTCTGGCCATTCACCCGCACCACCATCTGCGCGCCCACGCCGCCGGCCAGGCTGGCGCGTGCCCGCACCACCAGCGGGCTGGGGGCGGGCGCGGCGGCAGGGGCGGGTGCTGGGGCGGCCGCGGGCGCAGGTGCCGGCGCCGGGGTGGCCGCGGGCGCTGGTGCCGGGGCAGGCGCTGGCGCTGGTGCCGTCACGGCCGGCGCGGGGGCCGGCACCGGGGCGGGTGCAGGGGCCGGCACCGGCGCGGCGGCCAGCAGGCTTTCAGCCTGGGCGGCAGCGTCGGCTTCGTCCTGCAGGCTGCGCTGGGCAGACAGCGTCATCGCTTCGGCTGTCACCGCGGCGTTGGCGACGGCCAGCACGGTGGCCAGGTCGGTCTCGGCAGTGGTGGCAGTGCTGCTGGCGGCGGGTGCGGGGGCCTCGGCCGTGGTGGGCGCCGGGGCGGGGGTGGCCACGGCGGCGGGTGCGGCATCGGTGCCGCCGCCGCCGCCGCAACCGGCCAGCGCCAGGCAGGCCAGGGTGCACGAGGCCAGTGCCTGGGCGGTGGCCTGTGCAGGCCGGCGCGCGGCGCGCGGTTGGGCAGGGCGCGGGGGGCGGGGGGGCTGGATCATGGAAGCGGCTGCCGTCTGATGGGCGGCGGCCCGCAGGCCGCCATGCCGCAGCCCCGTGTCGGGCCGCGGGCGATGCCGGGTTGTCGGCAGCCCCGGGCCCCGGGTGTAGCTTCACGTTGTAATGGCTTGTAGCCGCTGACCCCATCCGCAACAAGCTCAGGGCACCACCACCTCGGTGCCCGGGTGGCGCTGGCGGATCAGCGCCGCCAGCGCCTGCTTGGCGTCGTCATCGCCATGCACCAGGCGCACCTGGCGCGGCGCGGTGCGCATGCGGCCGATGAAGTTCAGCAGGTCGGTCTGGTCGGCATGGGCCGAGTAGCCGGCCAGCGTGTGCACCTTGGCGCGGATGTCGATGCGCTGGCCGTCCAGATCCACCCAGCCGCCACGCGGCCCGTGCTGCTGGATGGCGCGCCCGGCCGTGCCGGCGGCCTGGTAGCCGCAGAACAGCACGTCATGCCGCGGGTCGCCCAGCATGGCCTTCAGGTAGTTGACGATGCGCCCGCCACTGCACATGCCACTGGCCGCGATCACGATGGCCGGCCGGCCGGACTTGGCCAGCCCCTGCACCATCTGCAGATGGGCGGCATGGTCGGCCACGGTGGTCACCTGGTCGAACGCCAGCGGGTGGCGGCCGGCGGCCAGCTTGCGGCGGGCCTCGGCGTCCCAGTGGTCCCTGAGCTGCGCGTAGCCGGCAGTGAAGTCAGCCGCCAGCGGTGAATCGACGACGATCTGCACGTCGCCCCAGGCCAGGCCGGGGGCGGCGGCGCGCCGGGCATGGCGGTGGATGATCTCTTCCAGCTCGTACAGCAGCTCTTGCGTGCGGCCGATGCTGAAGGCCGGCACCAGCACGGTGCCGCCGTTGGAAAACGCGTGCTCGCACAGCGCCTGCAGGCGCTGGCGGCGCGTCTTGCGGCTGTCGTGCGTACGGTCGCCGTAGGTGCTTTCCAGCACCAGCACATCGGCACGCATCGGCGGCTTGGGGGCGGGCAGCAGCGGGGTGTAGGGCGCGCCCAGGTCGCCCGAGAACACCACCCGCTGTGCGGCGTGCCCGGTCTGGGTGACGTCGAACTCGGCAAAGGCCGACCCCAGGATGTGCCCGGCCGGGTGCAGCCGCAGCCGCACGCCAGGACTGCCGGCCACCACCGTCTGCCAGTGCTTGTAGGGCAGGGGCACGGTGCGCGCCTTCAGCAGTGCCAGGAACTTGCCGATCAGCGTGCGGTTGCGCGTGAAGCCCACTTCGAGCGCGTCTTCCAGCACCAGCGGCAGCAGCTGCGCGCTGGCCTGGCTGCAGTAGATCGGCCCCTGGAAACCGGCGGCCAGCAGGTAGGGGATGCGGCCGACATGGTCGATGTGCACATGCGTGACCACCAGCGCCCGCACGGTGTCGATCGGAAAGTCGATCTCCAGCCGGTTGGCGCTGGCCCCGTCGGGCGAGGTCTCGGCACCCTGGAACAGCCCGCAGTCGACCAGCACGGCCTGGCCGTCAGGCAGGGTGAGCCGGTGGCACGAGCCGGTGACGCCACGCACGGCGCCGTGGTGGGTGAATTGCAGTCGCATGGCGGCATGGTGCGCGGGCAGGCCTGGGGCTGTCAAAGGGGGGTTGCCCCCGGCCGTGGCCACGGCGCCGTTCCCGGCCAGCAGCGACGCCTCGGCAGGGGTGAACTGATGCGCTGATGCGCGTCTGATGCTATGGTCTCACTTTGACATCACCCTTCACGGACGCTCACCATGCGCACCACGTTGAACATCGCAGAGGACGCTTTGCTGGCCGCCAGGCATGTGGCCCAACGCGAGCGCATTTCGCTGGGGGATGCCGTGTCAGAACTGGTGCGCAGGGGGGCCACCTCGGGCGATGGCCCGGCGGCCGCCAGGCAGTCAGCCCCACTGCGTGGGCGCTTTGCGTTGCTGCCCGTGCGTGACGAGGTGATCACACCTCAGCATGTTCGTGATCTGATCGAACGCGAAGGCATCTGATCCATGCGCGCGCTGCTGGATGTCAATGTCTGGGTTGCTCTCTTCGACGATGCGCATCAGTTCTCGGCGCGCGCCAACCAATTCATTGAAACGCCAGGCGTTCAGATCGCCACCTGCCCGATCGTCGAGAACGGCGTCGTGCGGGTGCTCAGTTTGCCGTCGTACGGTCGCCGAGGCGGCGTGCCGATGCACCTGGTACGAGAACGGCTGCGGGACGCTTGCGCCAGCCTGGACCACGCGTTCTGGGCAGACGACCTGACGCTGCGTGACAACCAGCGCTTCGACTTTTCACGCATCCAGGGCCACAACCAGATCACCGACATGTACTTGCTGGCGCTGGCAGTCAACCATGGCGGAAAGCTGGTGACCTTTGATCGCGCCATCGCATTGTCCAGTGTGCATGGCGCATCCGATGCGCACCTGCAACTGCTTTGAGCGGCGTCGCGTTCCTGGAACGTGGTGATTTGATCTCGGGCCTCGGGAAGCGGCTTGTCGACATCCAGGCTACTTCTTGAGCTTTTCCCTCACCGCTTTGGTGAGTGCTGCGGCGGCAGCGGACAGGCGAGGAATGGCCGACTCGTAGACCACACCGCCGTCGCGCTTGTCGGCGGCCAAGACCGTCACCAGCAAGTGGTCGTCTTCGACGGAGTAAACCAGCCGGATTCCTTGCTGGCGCAGCTTGATTTTGTAGCACCCGGCCAGTGGTCCGTGCAAGGCGCCGCCTGGGACGTGAGGGTTGTCAAGCCGCTTGGCAAGAAGCTTCTTGAGATTCGCCTGAACGGAGCCGTCCAGGTTGCGCCACTCCTCGAGCGCCTCAGGCATGAAGCGAAGCTTGTACTTGTGCTTCGGCTTGCCCTTAGAGGTCGTCAATGTCCACCTCGATGGCCCGCGCCTTCTCCGCCAGGCGGCTGGTCGCCTTGCGGTAAAGGTCCTGATCCGCAAGTTTCTCCAGCATGGCCTCGAAAAGCTGCGGTTCAATCATGTAGAAGGCGGCTCGATTGTGGTTAAGGACTGCGACAGGGCGGTTGTTCGCCTCTCTGAGAACGGCAGCCGGGTTCCTTTTGAACTCGGACATGCTGACGGCGACGTCGGCGAGGATGGTTTCCATTTTTAGCTCCATATTCGGTGCCAAATATAGGGACGATCCTCCGCCCTGGCAAGCCAGCCTACCGCGCGGCGCGCCTGATGGAGCCTCCGCGGCGGGCAATCAACATGGCGCAGCAGAGATCTGGCATTGCAGCGCAATGACGAAGAAGGCCTGGCGCAGTTCCAGCTTCTGGACATGCCAGAGCAGGTCTACCTGCTTGCGGCCGCCTTGCACGCCCGCTTCAGCCTGAAGACACCCGACGCACTGCACTTGGCCACTGCCCAGTTCCATGGCTGCCAGGCGCTGTGGACCAACGACGACCGGCTTGCCACCGCGGCCTGCGGCCAGGCTGTGAACCTGTTGCGTCCTTCCCCACTGTCACGGTGACTGTGGTCCGGTCTTTGCACAAGTTCCCCTTCGCCAGGAGCGCTGTGGCGTATCATGCCGCATGACTACATGATGGATCGGCGCGATGTTGAAGGAAGTCGGTGCCAGCGGCCAGATTTCGCTGGGCAAGCGGTTTGCGGGCCAACTGTTCGACGTGGTCTTCCATGCGGACGGGCGTGTGGAAATGCTGCCCATGCGTGCCGTGCCGGCGCGTGCGCCGGTGGCGGCACCAGATGTGCAGGCGCCGGACGGATGGCTGCCGCCGGGCGGCTACGCTGCCAGCAATGCCTGGACGTTGGCCAACCGCGCGGCACTGGATGCGTATGCCGAGCGGGTCGATCGTGACGGCACCGCTGCTGCGCAGATGCAGGCTTTTCTGGCCGACACGGCTGCGAACGCCGGGCCCGGGGACGCCTGACCCGTGGCGCGTTTCGATGTGTACCGCAACCCCAACCCCCGTGCCAGCCACGGCCTGTTGCTCGACGTGCAGAGCGATCTGGTGCGCACCCACACGCGGTGGTGCGTGCCGCTGCTGCGTGCCGAGCCAGCCACCGCGGTGATGACAGGCGCGCAGTTGTTGCTGACCGTGACTGCCGAGAGCTGGTTGCTCGACACTCCCAACATCCTGGCTGTGCCTTCGCTGCTGCTGCGTGCGCCCGTGGTGCGCCTGACAGGCCCCGACCAACTGCAGGTGGAATCGGCCCTCGACTTCATGCTGCGTGGCTGGTAGGCGCAGCCAGGCAGTGGCGGCAGCTCGTCAGAACGCTTTTTCTCGCAGCACCTGCATCAGGTATTGCCCGTAGCCGTTCTTCAGCATCGGCTGGGCCTGCTGCTCCAGTTGGGCGGCGCTGATCCAGCCGGCGCGGTAGGCGATTTCTTCCGGGCAGGCCACCTTCAGGCCCTGGCGCTTTTCCAGCGTGGCGATGAACTGGCCGGCTTCCAGCAGGCTGTCGTGCGTGCCGGTGTCCAGCCAGGCATAGCCGCGGCCCATGATCTCCACGTCCAGCTGGCCTTGCTGCAGGTAGGTGGCGTTCACCGTGGTGATCTCCAGCTCGCCACGCGCGCTGGGCTGGATGCTGGCGGCGATGTCGCACACCTGTTTGTCGTAGAAGTACAGGCCGGTGACGGCGTAGTTGCTCTTGGGGGCCTTGGGCTTCTCTTCGATGCTGAGCGCGCGCTTGCTGCCGTCGAACTCGACCACGCCGTAGCGTTCGGGGTCGGTCACGTGGTAGGCGAACACGCTGGCGCCCGTGGCGCGGCCATCGGCGCGCTTGAGCAACGTGGCGAAGTCGTGGCCGTAGAAGATGTTGTCGCCCAGCACCAGCGCGCTGGGGTGATTGCCGACGAACTGCCGGCCCAGGATGAAGGCCTGCGCCAGGCCGTCGGGGCTGGGCTGCACGCAGTAGCTGAGGTTCAGGCCCCAGCGGCTGCCGTCGCCCAGCAGGGCCTCGAAGCGCGGCGTGTCCTGTGGCGTGCTGATGACCAGGATGTCGCGGATGCCGGCCAGCATCAGCGTGCTGAGCGGGTAGTACACCATCGGCTTGTCGTACACCGGCAGCAATTGCTTGCTGATGGCCAAGGTGGCCGGCATCCGCGACATCC
>JAGOBT010000480.1 GCA_017999135.1 Burkholderiaceae bacterium | reverse complement strand
CTTGCGCAGGGTTTCCGACACGTCGCGGGCGATCTCGTTGCTGTGGATCTCGGCGGTCTTGATCTGGCCTTCGGGGTTGATGATGAAGGTGCCGCGCAGCGCCAGGCCTTCTTCGGCGATGTGCACGACGAAGGCGTTGGTCAGGGTGTGGGTCGGGTCGCCCACCAGCGGGAACTTGGCCTTGCGCACGGCGTCGCTGGTCTCGTGCCACACCTTGTGCGAGAAGTGCGTGTCGGTGGTGACGATGTAGACCTCGGCGCCGGCGGCCTGGAAGGCGGCGTAGTTGTCGGCGGCGTCTTCGATCTCGGTGGGGCAGTTGAAGGTGAAGGCGGCCGGCATGAAGATCAGAACCGACCACTTGCCCTTCAGGCTGGCGTCGGACACTTCGATGAACTCGCCCTTGCCGGCGCGGTTGACGAAGGCGGTGGTCTTGAACGGCTGCACTTGGGTGTTGATGATGGACATCGTGGGCTCCTGGGGAGTGGGGGGTTGGAAAACTGCGATGGACGTACTTTATGTGCGCCGCAGCATTGTGTGGTTTGATTGAATGAATCTGAGCGATATGCGATATCTATGACTGCGGGCCGCCGCGCCGGCAGCCCGTCAGCCCGTCGCCACCCGTCAGGCCGCCAGCGATCGGCCTTGGTCCAGCCAGCGCAGGAGGGTCGCGTACAGCGCGTCCATGTCGACGGGCTTGACGATGATGTCGTCCATGCCGGCCGCCTGGCAGGCCTGGCGGTCTTCGACGAAGGCGTTGGCCGTCATCGCCAGGATCGGCCGCTGCTGCCACCCCGGCAGCTTGCGCATCGACCGGGTTGCATCCAGCCCGCCGACCAGCGGCATCTGCAGGTCCATCAGGGCCATGCAGTGGCCGCCGGACGCCGCCATGGCAACCGCCTCCTGGCCGTTTTCGGCGATGTCTGCGTCGATGCCGACAACGTCCAGCAGCGCCAGCAGCACTTCCTGGTTGATCGGGTTGTCCTCCGCCACCAGGATGCGCGCGCCCTGGTGGCGCTGCCGCAGGGCCTGCTCCGCGTCGTGTGCGCTGCCGGCTGCGGCGGCGGGCGCTGTGGGCTCGGCCCGGTGCAGCCGGGCGGTGAACCAGAACCTGCTGCCGCAACCCAACTGGCTCTCCACCCCGCATTCGCCGCCCATCAGCGCGGCCAGCCGCTTGGTGATCGCCAGCCCCAGGCCGGTGCCGCCGAACTTGCGTGTGATCGACGCATCGGCCTGCTCGAATTCCTGGAACAGGCGCGGAATGCTGTCGGTGGCGATGCCGATGCCGGTGTCCTGCACCGACAGCCGGACCACGGCCGCATCGCCCTGTTCGTCCAGCAGCTCGGCACGCAGTTTGACCGACCCGTGTTCGGTGAACTTGATGGCGTTGCCCGCCAGGTTCAGCAGCGCTTGCCGCAGGCGGGTGGGGTCGCCGCGCAGCCACATGGGCGCGCTGCGGGCGTCGACCTCGATGGCCAGGCCCTTGGCGCGCGCCGGTTCGTCCACGAATGACGCCACGGCATCGAGCACCTCAGACAGCTGGAAGGTGCAGTCCTCCAGTTCGACCTGCCCTGCCTCGATCTTCGAGAAGTCGAGGATTTCGTTGATCAGTGACAGCAGGTGCCTGCTGGCGCCGTCGATCTTGGCCAGCCTGTCGGCCTGCTCCGGCGACAGCGCGTCGCGCTGCATCAGGTTGTTGAACCCGATGATCGCGTTCAGGGGCGTGCGGATCTCATGGCTCATGTTGGCCAGGAATCGGCTCTTGGCCAGGCTGGCCTGTTCGGCCAGTTCGCGCGCCTCGGCCAGCTCGGCCGTGCGCTGCTGCACCAGCAGCTCCAGCTGGTGCCGGTGCTGTTCCAGTTCGGCCTCGTTCCGCTTGCGCTGGGAGATGTCCTCGACGATCGACCAGATCAGGTTCTGCCCGTCCTTGCCGGTGATCAGCATGCCGTTGAGCTGCACCGGAACCAGCGCGCCGTCGCTGCGCAGGTACTGCTTCTCGTAGGGGCCGTACTGGCCCGTGGCCTGCAGCTGCGCCAGTTGCCGCGCCTCGTCGGCGGCGTACCGCGTGGGTGTCAGCGCCCAGTAGTCCAGGGCTTGCAGGTCGTCGCTGGCGTAGCCGCAGATCTTGCGGAAGGATTCGTTGAAGTCGACGAACTTGCCGCTCATGTCGGCCAGCGCAATGCCCAGCGGCGACAGTTCGTACAGCCCCCGCAGCTTGTCGTTGCTCTCGCGCAGGTCGGCTTCGGCGCGGACGCGGTCGGTCATGTCGAAGGTGATGCCGATCAGGTAGGCCGGTTGGCCTGTCGCGCCGTCAATCGGCTTCTTGATGGTGTGAACGACGCGGTTCTGCCCGAGCTTGGCGTTCCAGATCGTCTCCTCGACGTCGACCTGCTGGCCACCAGCGAAGACTCTCTGGTCTTCTGCCAGGAACGCGCGCATCTGTTCCGGCGGGAAGTGCTGGCTGCCATCGGTGCCGCGCAGGTCTGCAAACCCGATGCCCCACTGGTCTTCGCACGCGGCGTTCATGAAGACGATGCGGCTGTCGCGGTCCTTGATGAACACCGGCACCGGGATGACGCCGACGGCTTCCTGGATGGTGAGGTGGAGAAAGCGGCTGTCTTCCGCCGAGATGGCGTCGATCATCGACTGGGAGCGCTTCTCTCCAGGCGGGCTGGCGTTCTGCATTGGTGCCGAGCATGCATCAGGCATGCCGGCCAGGGCCGGGCGATCAGCGGGGGCTTCGGCTGTCAATTGGGGGGCCGCTCAGCGTGGCCCGGGCCTGTTGCAGCACATCGGCCGAATGCTGCAGCGCCGCCAGCTCGGCCGCGTCGAGCCCGGGCTGCAGCACGGTGGCGCCGCCGTCATGGCCCACCACGGTGGGCAGCGACAGCGCCACGCCGTGCAGGCCGAACGCCCCCTGCTGCACCCGCGAGACGGTGAGCACCCGGCGTTCACCCCGCAGCATGCAGCGCAGCAGGTGGGCAGTGACCAGGCCGATGGCGTGGTTGGTGGCGCCCTTGCGGGCGATCACCTCATAGGCGGCGCGCCGCACCTCCAGCGCCAGGGCGGCCTCGTCGGCGGGCGTCCAGCCCGGCCAGCTGCGCAGCGGCACGCCGCCCACTTGGGCGCCTGACCACAGCACCACTTCCGAATCGCCATGCTCGCCCACCACCTGGGCGTGGATGGAGTTGGTGGCCAGTTGCAGCCGCTGGCCCAGCATCTGCCGCAGGCGCGATGTGTCCAGCAGCGTGCCGGTGCCCAGCACGCGCGCCGGCGGCAGGCCGCTGGCTTCGGTCATCACCTGGGTCAGCACGTCCACCGGGTTGCTGACCAGCACGATGGTGCCGTCGAAGCCCGCCAGCGTGCGGCCGATGTCGGCCACCA
>JAGOBT010000479.1:1782-3385 GCA_017999135.1 Burkholderiaceae bacterium | reverse complement strand
GACGCTGGCGCTGGGCGCGAAGCTGTTCGGCCTGTTCTGACCCGCGCAGCCGGGTCTTTCTCTGCGAGGCACACAACAACATGGCCGTCAATTACGGTTCGAAGCGCCTGGTCGTCGGCGCGCACTATGGGTTTCGGGACTGGCTGAGCCAGCGCATCACGGCAGTGCTGATGGCACTGTTCACGCTGGCCCTGCTGCTGCAGGTGATCTTCGGCGGCCCGATCGGGTATGACAGCTGGGCGGGCATCTTCTCGCGCCAGTGGATGAAGGTGCTGACGTTCGTGGTCGTCGTGGCACTGGCCTGGCATGCCTGGGTGGGCATGCGCGACGTGTGGATGGACTACATCAAGCCCGTGGCGGTGCGCCTGGTGGCGCAGGTGTTCACCATGGTCTGGCTGGTGGGCTGCGCCGGCTGGGCCGTGCAAGTGCTCTGGAGGCTCTGAGGATTTATGGCTGAGATCAAGACAAGCATTCCGCGTCGCCGCTTCGACGTGGTCATCGTCGGGGCCGGTGGCTCCGGCATGCGGGCGTCGCTGCAGCTGGCCCGTGCTGGCCTGAACGTGGCGGTGCTGTCCAAGGTGTTCCCCACCCGCAGCCACACCGTGGCCGCGCAGGGCGGCATCGGTGCCAGCCTGGGCAACATGTCGGAAGACAACTGGCACTACCACTTCTACGACACCGTCAAGGGCAGTGACTGGCTGGGCGACCAGGACGCCATCGAGTTCATGTGCCGCGAGGCGCCCAAGGTCGTCTACGAGCTCGAGCACTTCGGCATGCCGTTCGACCGCAACGCCGACGGCACCATCTACCAGCGTCCGTTCGGCGGCCACACAGCCAACTATGGCGAGAAGCCGGTGCAGCGCGCCTGCGCCGCCGCTGACCGCACCGGCCATGCGATGCTGCACACGCTGTACCAGCAGAACGTGAAGGCGCGTACGCAATTCTTTGTTGAGTGGATGGCCTTGGACCTGATCCGCGACAGCGAAGGCGACGTGGTCGGCGTCACCGCGATGGAGATGGAGACCGGCGAGGTCTACATCCTCGAAGCCAAGACCACGCTGTTCGCCACCGGGGGCGCCGGCCGCATCTATGCCGCCAGCACCAATGCCTTCATCAACACCGGCGACGGCCTGGGCATGGCGGCGCGTGCCGGCATCCCGCTGGAAGACATGGAGTTCTGGCAGTTCCACCCCACCGGTGTGGCTGGTGCAGGCGTGCTGCTGACCGAAGGCTGCCGCGGCGAGGGCGCCATTCTGCGCAACGTCAACGGCGAGCGCTTCATGGAGCGCTACGCGCCCACGCTGAAGGACCTGGCGCCGCGTGACTTCGTCTCGCGCTGCATGGACCAGGAGATCAAGGAAGGTCGTGGCTGCGGTCCCAACAAGGACTACATCAACCTCGACATGACCCACCTGGGCGGCGACACCATCCTCAAGCGCCTGCCCAGCGTGTTCGAGATCGGCCACAACTTCGCCAACGTCGACATCACCAAGGAGCCGATCCCGGTGGTGCCGACCATCCACTACCAGATGGGTGGCATTCCCACCAACATCCATGGCCAGGTGGTGGTGCCGAAGAACGGCAACCCGAACGCGGTGGTCAA
>JAGOBT010000479.1:0-1682 GCA_017999135.1 Burkholderiaceae bacterium | reverse complement strand
GACAGCGTGCCGCCCAAGGTCCGCACCTTCTGATGACCCACCCCCGAAGCGCCTTCGGCGCTCCCCCTCAAGGGGGCGCCGCCAGTGGCCCGGCAAAGCCGGTTCCACGGCGTCTGCTTGGAGAAAGCAATGACTAAGCGTAATTTCCAAATCTACCGCTACGACCCGGACAAGGACGCCAAGCCGTACATGCAGTCGATCGACGTCGAGCTCGACGGCAGCGAACGCATGCTGCTGGACGCGCTGATGAAGCTGAAGTCGGTCGACCCGGCGATCAGCTTCCGCCGCAGCTGCCGCGAAGGCGTGTGCGGCTCCGACGCGATGAACATCAACGGCAAGAACGGTCTGGCCTGCCTGACCAACATGCGCGACCTGCCGGGCACCGTGGTGCTCAAGCCGCTGCCGGGCCTGCCGGTCATCCGCGACCTGATCGTGGACATGACGCAGTTCTTCAAGCAGTACAACTCGATCAAGCCGTACCTGGTCAACGACAGCATCCCGCCCGAGAAGGAGCGTCTGCAGAGCCCCGAAGAGCGTGACGAGCTCAATGGCCTGTACGAGTGCATCCTGTGCGCCAGCTGCAGCACCAGCTGCCCCAGCTTCTGGTGGAACCCCGACAAGTTCGTCGGCCCGGCCGGCCTGCTGCAGGCCTACCGGTTCATTGCCGACAGCCGCGACCAGGACACCGCCGGCCGGCTCGACAACCTGGAAGACCCGTACCGCCTGTTCCGCTGCCACACCATCATGAACTGCGTGGACGTGTGCCCCAAGGGCCTGAACCCCACCAAGGCGATCGGCAAGATCAAGGAACTGATGGTCCGGCGCACTGTTTGAGCGCACACCTGACAGCCCGCTGCAAGCCCGCCCATGCACACTGCCACCGAAGCCGACCAGCCCATCGGCGAGCGAGAGCTCAGCCGCCTGCGCTGGCGCTGCCGGCGTGGCCTGCTCGAGAACGACCTGTTCATCGAGCGCTTCTTCCGCCGGCATGACACGCACCTGCTGGTGCGCCATGCCGACGGTCTTCAGGCCTTGATGGATCTGGCCGATAACGATTTGCTGGACTTGTTGCTGTGCCGCAAGGAACCCGATGCCGACCTGGCGAGCCCCGCCGTGGTCGAGGTGCTGGGCATGCTGCGTGCTAAGTGACTGGCCAGACTGAATTGCTGCCTGCGTAGAACTTGACCAAGAAAGGGAATGCCCCCATGACCCCGTCCGACGTGAAAGCCACCCTGTCGTTCTCCGATGGCAGCCCGAGCATGGATCTGCCGATCTACAAGGGCAGCATCGGCCCGGACGTCATCGACATCCGCAAGCTCTACGGCCAGACCGGCAAGTTCACCTACGACCCGGGCTTCCTGAGCACCGCGTCGTGCAACAGCACCATCACCTACATCGACGGTGACAAGGGCGAGCTGCTGTACCGCGGCTACCCGATCGAGCAGCTGGCAGTGCATGCCGACTTCCTCGAAACCTGCCACCTGCTGCTGTACGGAGACTTGCCCGACGCCCAGCAGAAGAAGGACTTCACGGCCCGCGTGACCAACCACACCATGGTCAACGAGCAGATGCAGTTCTTCCTGCGCGGCTTCCGCCGCGACGCGCATCCGATGGCGGTGATGACCGGCCTGGTGGGCGCCCTGTCGGCCTTCTATCACGACAGCACCGACATCAACAACCCG
>JAGOBT010000478.1 GCA_017999135.1 Burkholderiaceae bacterium | reverse complement strand
TGCAGCCACCACTGCGCGCCGCGCTGGCGCGCGCCCACCAGCACGCCGCCGCGGGGCGTGTAGCGCAGGGCGTTCGACAGCAGGTTGCCCAGCATGCGCTCCAGCAGCACCGGGTCGGTGTGCACCACGGCGGTGGCCGGCACGCGCCAGCGCAGGCGCAGGCCCTGGGCATCGGCCTGGCCAGCGAACTGCGGCACCACCCGGCCCACCAGCGTGGCCAGGTGCACCGGCTGGGGCTGGGCCTGCAGCTTGCCGGCGTCCAGCCGGGCGATGCCCAGGATGCCGTCGAACAGCCCGCCCAGCGCGGCGATGCTGTCGCGCAGGCGTTGCGCCAGCTGTGGTGGTGCATCGGGCTGGCCCAGCAGGCCGGCGTACCAGGTCATGGCCTGCAGCGGCTGGCGCAGATCGTGGCTGGCGGCGGCGAAGAAGGCACTCTTGGCTTGCGCAGCGGCTTCGGCCTCGGCCGTCTTGCGCTGCAGCTGCGCCACCAGGTCCCGCTGTTCGTGCCGCATGCGCAGGCTGTCGGCCAGCAGCCGGGCATGCGACTGGCCGAAGCGCAGCAGCATTCCGATGTAGAACACGAACAGCAGCGCGCCCACCACGCCAGCACGGCGCTGCAGGCCCAGGATCAGCATCCAGGCCAGCATCGGCGCGGCCATGCCCAGCAGGCAGGCGCGCATCGAGCGGGCCTCGTGGCCGTAGGCGTTGATCGAGCCGGCGGCGGTGGCCAGCAGCATCATCAGCAGCAGGTAGCGCAGATCGCCCTGCTCGTCGCGGTAGAAGAACCACATCGCCGCGCCCAGCGCCGCGGCGGAGTAAGCCACGCCCCGGCGGTTGCGCCGGGCCCAGTGTTCCGGGTCCCAGGTGCCGCTGGCCACGGCCCGGGCAAAGCCGCGCTGGCGCCGATGGCCCAGCACCATGGCGCTGCCCAGCAGCGCGCACCAGGCGCTGCTGAGCAGCGGCCCGGCCTGGCGGCCGAACACCAGCAGCATGCCCACCAGCAGGGCCCAGCCGATGGGCCGGCTGCGGCGCTCCTGCGCGTACAGCCCCAGCACCTGGTCGCGCAGCACCAGGGCGTCGATGGCCGGGTTGGGCGGCAGCAGCGCCGCCGAGGTGTCGGGCGCGGCCATCGCCGTTCAGCCCGGGCTGGGCGGCTCGGGGCCGTCGGCGCGTTGCAGCAGTTGCACCGCGTGGGCCCGGCTGCGCGCGCCCAGCCGTTCGAAGATCTGAGCGAAGTGGTTGCGCACCGTGGCCGGCGAGATGCCCAGCGCCTGGCCGATGGCCTTGCTGTTGGCGCCCTGCGCGGCCAGCTGCACGATCTGGTGCTGGCGCTCGGTGAGCCCGGTGGGTGGGGTGATCGGCGCGCGGGCCGCCGCTGGCGGAAACCAGGTGTCGCCGGCTTGCAGGGCACGCAGCACCCGGGCCAGCGTGGGCACGTCCAGCGTCTTGGGCAGGAAGGCCACCAGCCCGGCCTGGCGCGCGCGGGCCGGCAGGCTGGCGTCGTCTTCGCCCGACATCAGTGCCACGGCCACCGCGGGCTGTGCCTGGCGAAGCTGGCGCGCCCAGTCCAGGCCGATGGCGCCGCCGGCCAGGCGGTGGTCGACCAGCACCAGGTCGATGCCGCCGGGCCGGGCGGCCAGCAGGGCTTGGGCCTCGGCCGTGCTGCCGCAGCCCAGCACCTGCACGCCGGGCAGCGCCTGCTGCAACGCCAGCGCCAGGCCTTCGCGGAACAGCGGGTGGTCGTCGACCAGCAGCAGGTGCAGGGCGGGCAAGCCGGCCACCGCACCTGCGATTGCCGAAGCGCTGCCTTGGGTGCCGGTTGCAGAGTCCGAACCCGTCGACGGCCATGATGTGTCAGCCGCAAGCCTCTGCGGGACGGTGTTGGCGGCGTGGGCGGTGGCTGGCATCCACACCGGAGCCAGCAGGCTGTGCACCTGCGCAGGTGTCAGGACTTCGCCGTGCCGGCGCCAGGCCCACCCTAGCGGCGAGTTCGCCTCATCGCCCAGGCAGGCCAGCAACTGGGCGCGTGCCATGGGCTCGAAGACCAGACGAGACTCGCCCACCAGTCGCAACTGGCGGTCGCCGGCCCCCAACAACTGCAGCGCCGCGTGGACCTGACCTTCCAGCGCCAGCAGCCATGCATGCAGCAGGCAGCCCTCCAGCGGCTGCCCCACGGCCGCCATGTGGCGCCAGGTTTCTGCGGCTGCTGCCCTTGCCTGGGCCAGGTCACCCAACGCCAGCAGGCTGCTGAGCAGCCCAGCCCAAAGCGGTGCCGCTACATGGCTGTGGACGCCGCGCGCCGTCACCGCGTCGGTGAGCCCTGCATACCGTGCCGCAGCGGCGGCATGGCGGCCCAGCAGGTGTTCGAGCAGAGCCAGGTCGCACTGCAGCATGAACAGCAGGTCGGCATTGCCCTCTGGAATGCACAACGGCAAGGCTTCGGCATGGGCGGCCTCGGCTGCCGCTTGGTGGCCGAGCAGGGCCAGTGCGATGCCGCGGGTGAGGCTCAGGATCGCCCGATGGGTGGCCCGGTCACCTGGCTGCAGCAGTGCCAGGGCAGCGTCAGCGGCCTCCAGCGCGTTCTGCGGTTGGCCCAGCTGGCAGGCCGAATGCGCCAGAGCATGACGCACAGCCATCGCGTACTCGGTGCGCCCCAGGGTGTCCAGCAGGGCTTGGGCACGCTGCAATGACGCGTGCCGCTGCGCCGGGGCCGGCTGCGGCAGGCGCAGCGCCATCATGCCCAGGCCCAGCAGCAGGTAGCCCGCGGTGCGGGCCGAGGTCTCGGCTGTCAGCCGCGGCTGCAGCGCCAGCATCCAGCCGATGGCCTCGTGGTAGAGGCCCAGGAAGAACATCGCCGGCCAGGCATCGGCCAGAATCGAATGGCCGATGGGCGCCCGCTCCTGCGCGGCCAGCACCCAGTCCATCGCGACGCGAATGTTGTTCATCTCCTGGCGCACGCCTTCCAGCGCTGCGTCGTCGCTGATCTCGCCGCGCTCGCGGGCCAGCCCACGGTGTGCCAGCAGGGACGACAGCGCCTGCGCATGCCGCTGGCGCAGGCGTTCGAGCAGGCCGCGCGAGCGCAGGCCGGCCAGGGCATGGGCGCGCACGCTGTCGAGCAGGCGCAGCCGCGGCATCTGGGCCTGCGTCTCGGTCACCACCAGCGAGTGGTCGGCCAGCAGCGCCAAGGCATCGAACGCGGCGGTCTCGTCCAGTCCCAACGCCTGCGCCAGCTGCAGCGCCAGGTCGATGCCCAGGCTGCCCTGGCCCACGCCCAGCGCGGCCAGCAGGGCCTGGGCTGGGTCGGGCAGCAGCGAGACGCTCCAGTCCAGCGCGCCGGCCAGCGACGCATGGCGCTGCGGCGCCGCACCGCGGGTGAGCACCTGCAGCCGCGTATCCA
>JAGOBT010000477.1 GCA_017999135.1 Burkholderiaceae bacterium | reverse complement strand
AACTTCTCGAACCGCCCGGTGCGGACCCGCATGCCGGGTGGTGTGGGAGGGGCCCGGCCGTCGCGCCGGCCCCTATCCCGATTGGAGCAAAACAGGCCCTCCCGGCCCGGCGCGATCGCGCAGAACCAAATGGCCGCAACGAGCCCGAACCAGCCCGCTCAGCGCTGCGACTTCATCATGTTTCTGCCGATCACCAACTGCATGATCTGCGACGTGCCTTCGTACAGCCGGAAGATGCGCACGTCGCGGTAGAAGCGCTCGATGCCGTACTCGGCCATGTAGCCGGCGCCGCCGAAGATCTGCACCGCGCGGTCGGCCACGCGGCCGCACATCTCGCTGGCGAAGAGCTTGCAGCAGGCAGCCTCGGTGCTGACCGGGCGGCCGTCGTCGCGGCGGCGGGCGGCGTCCATCACCATGCACTCGGCGGCGTAGATCTCGGTCTCGCTGTCGGCCAGCATGGCCTGCACCAGCTGGAAATCACCGATCGCCTGGCCGAACTGCTGGCGCTCGGCCGCATAGGCCAGCGCATCGGCCAGCATGCGCCGGGCCACGCCCACGCACACCGCGGCGATGTGGATGCGGCCCTTGTCGAGCACCCGCATCGCCATCTTGAAGCCCTGCCCTTCGCGCTCGCCGATCAGGTTGGCGGCAGGCACGCGCACGTTGTCGAAGATCACATCACAGGTGTGGGCGCCCTGCTGCCCCATCTTCTTGTCGGGCTTGCCGAGGCTGATGCCCGGCGTCTTGGCGTCCAGGATGAAGGCCGACACGCCGCCCGCGCCCTTGTCGGCCGGGTTGGTGCGCGCCATCAGCGTGAACACACCGGCCTGCGGCGCGTTGGTGATGTAGCGCTTGCTGCCGTTGACGATGTAGGCGTCACCATCCCGGATGGCGGTGGTGCGCAGCGAAGCGGCGTCCGATCCGCTGCCCGGCTCGGTCAGCGCAAAGCTGGCGATCAGCTCGCCGGTGGCCAGCTTGGGAAGCCACTGCGCCTTCTGCGCCGGTGTGCCGTCGAACACGATGCCCTGCGACCCGATGCCCACCGTGGTGCCGATCACCGAGCGGAAGGCCGGCGACGTGCGGCCCAGCGCCATCATCACCCGCACCTCTTCTTCCATCGTCAGCCCGAGGCCGCCGAATTCTTCGGGGATGGTCAGGCCGAACAGGCCCATGGCGCGCATGTCCTGCACCACGTCGGGCGGGATCTGGTCGGTCTCGGACACCTGCGCCTCCAACGGGCGCAGGCGCTCGTTGACAAAGCGCTCCACAGTGGCGACCAGCGCCTGGATGATTTCTTCGTCGCGGATCATGGTGCGGCCCTCACAGCGTGTCGGCCGAGCCGAGGATGGCGGTGGCCTGGCTGCTGAGCGTGCCGCCGTTGCCATGCGCCAGCGCCACGTGCACGCCCGGCACCTGGCGTTCACCGGCCTCGCCGCGCAGCTGCTGCACGGCCTCGATCAGCGCGAAGATGCCGTACATGCCGGGGTGGGTGCAGCTCAGGCCGCCGCCGTTGGTGTTGACCGGCAGGCTGCCGCCGGGGCCGATGGCGCCGCTCTCGACGAAGGCGCCGGATTCGCCCTTGGCGACGAAGCCCAGGTCTTCCAGGAACAGCAGGGTGTTGATGGTGAAGGCGTCGTACAGCTCGGCGATCTGCACGTCCTGGGGCGTCAGCCCGGCCATGGCGAAGGCGCCGGCACCGCTCTGGCTGGCGGCGGTCACCGTCAGGTCGGGCATGCTGCTGATCTGGCGGTTCCAGCAGGCGGTGGCGGTGCCCAGCACGTAGGCCGGCTTCTGCGGTCCGGCCTTGGCGGCATCGGCACGCTGCAGCACGAAGGCGCCGGCGCCGTCGGTCACCAGGCAGCAATCGCGCACGGTGAGCGGGCTGGCCACCATGCGGGCCTTCAGCACGTCGTCCACCGTCAGCGGGCCGCGTTCGAAGGCATCAGGGTTCTTCTGGGCCCAGGCGCGGGCCGACACCGCCACCTGCGCCAGCTGGCGGCGGGTGGTGCCGAACTTCGCCATGTGGGCCGCCGTGGCCATGGCATACGCCGACACCGGAAACACCGGGTCGTAGGGCATCTCGTAGGGCTGCGGGTCCATCTGCCGCCGGGCGGCGGCAACGGCGGCGCGGTTCATCGTGCCGCTGCGCTGGGTGCTGCCGTAGCACACCAGCACGTTGTCGCACTGGCCGGCCTGCAGCGCCAGCATGGCCGGCATCAGGTGGGCGATGAAGCTGCTGCCGCCCAGCATGGTGCCGTCGATGAAGCGCGGGTTGATGCCCAGGTACTCGATCACCGGCATCGGCCACATGGTGCTCAACACGCTGGCGGTGCACAGGCCGTCGATGTCCTGCATCGTCAAGCCGGCGTCGGCCACGGCGCGCTGGGCGGCCTCGGCCAGCAGTTCCACCTCGGTGTAGCCGGGGGTCTCGCCGTTGCCGAACAGGCCCACGCCGGTGATGGCGGTGGCGCCACGCAGGGCCTTCAGCTGGGTCGTCATCGGGATGGGGCGGGGGTAGTGACTCATGCCGTCACCTCCGGATCGAACACCACCAGGCCCTTGCCGTCGGTGAGCTGCACCCGGGCACGCACCCGCATGCCGATCTGCACCGCGTCGGGCGCCAGGCCGTCCACCCGGCTGAGCAGGCGCACGCCTTCGTCCAGGTCGACCAGGCAGACGTGGTAGTTGCCGCCCTGGTCGGGCTTGCGGCCGATGGTGGTGACGGCGGCCACCGTGCCGGTGCCGGCGGGCGGCACCAGGGCCGGCTCGCCCGCGCCACAGTGCGGGCAGATGGCGCGCGGAAAGTACACATGCTTGCCGCAGGCGGCGCAGTGCTGGATCAGGAAACGGCCCTGGTCCAGCGCCTGCTGGTGCCGGGCCTGGATGCCTTGCTGGGGTTGGGTCATGGTGGTTGCGCAGTGGCTGGTCAAGTCGTGCCCGCAGTCTGCCCAAGGCCGTGCCGCAGCGCCATTCGGTTTTGCCGAAGGGCGCCTCCGTCGCGGGGCGTGCGCGCCGCTGGCTGCCGCATGGGTGCAAACCCCCGCTTTGGCATTTGCGAATTGCCGCCACAGCGGGTGCGCGCCAAGCTGTCGGCCCCATTCCAACTGCGGAAGCCTGTCCATGCACCACACCGTTCGTCGCCGCACTGCCCTGGCCGCCCTGGCCCTGACCGCCCTGTCTCCGCTGGCCCAGGCCCAGGCGCCGGCCGCCAATGTGCGCCTGCTGGTGGGCTATGCCGCCGGCGGCCCGGTGGATGCCGTGGCCCGCATCTTTGCCCCCGCACTGGCCAAGGAACTGGGCGCCAACGTGATCGTCGAGAACAAGCCGGGCGCCAGCGGTGCCCTGGCCGGCGAGATGACCAGCACCGCGGCGGCCGACGGCGCCTCCTTCTGGTTTGGGGCC
>JAGOBT010000476.1 GCA_017999135.1 Burkholderiaceae bacterium | reverse complement strand
GACCCTGGGCCTGCGCAGCGGCGACACGCCCAGCGCCGAACGTGCGCGGCAAGACCGCCGCCTGCCCACGGTGCTGGTCAGCACGCCCGAATCGCTGACGCTGCTGCTGACCAAGGCCGATGCCGCCGAGCGCCTGGCCGGCGTGCACACCGTGGTGGTCGATGAATGGCATGAACTGGTCGGCAACAAGCGCGGCGTGCAGGTGCAGCTGCTGCTGGCCCGCCTGGCCACCTGGAACCCGCGGCTGCTGGTCTGGGGCCTGTCGGCCACGCTGGGCAACCTTCCCGATGCGCTGGCCATGTTGCAGGGCCCGCAGCCACCGGGTGATGCGCCGCCGTTGCTGGTGCAGGGCCGCATCGACAAGGCTCTGGTGATCGACACCTTGCTGCCATCCAACCCGGGGCGCTTCAGCTGGGGTGGCCACCTGGGCGCGCAGATGCAGCAGCCAGTGGCCGACGAGATCGCCCGCACCGTGGACGCTGGTGGCGGCACCACGCTGGTCTTCACCAACGTGCGCAGCCAGGCCGAGGCCTGGTACCAGATGCTGCTGGCCGCCCGGCCCGACTGGGCCGGCGAGATCGCGCTGCACCACGGCTCGCTCGACAAGAGCGTGCGCGAATGGGTGGAAGCCGGGCTGAAGGCCGGCACGCTGAAGGCGGTGGTGGCCACCTCGTCGCTGGACCTGGGGGTGGACTTCCTGCCGGTGTCGCGGGTGCTGCAGATCGGCTCGGCCAAGGGCGTGGCGCGGCTGCTGCAGCGCGCCGGCCGCTCGGGCCACCAGCCCGGCCGGCCCAGCCGCATCACCCTGGTGCCCACCAACACGCTGGAACTGGTGGAGGCCGTGGCCGCCCGCCGTGCCGTGGCTGCCGGCCAGGTGGAGCCGCGCCATGCGCCCGAGGCGCCGTTGGACGTGCTGGTGCAGCACCTGGTCAGCATCGCGCTGGGCGGCGGCTTCACCGCCGACGCGTTGTATGCCGAGGTGCGCTGCGCCCACAGCTACCGCGCGCTGCCGCGCGACAGCTTCCAGTGGGCGCTCGACTTCGTCGAGCGCGGTGGCGCGTCGCTGGGCGCCTACCCCGAATACCACCGCGTGGTGCGCGGTGACGATGGCGTCTACCGCGTGCCAGACAAGGGCATCGCGCTGCGCCACCGGCTGCAGGTGGGAACCATCGTGGGTGAATCGGCCATGCTGGTGAAGTGGCTCAGCGGTGGCTCCCTGGGCCAGGTGGAAGAGAGCTTCATCGCACGGCTCAACAAGGGCGACTGCTTCGTCTTCGGCGGCCGGGTGCTCGAATACGTGCGCACCCAGGACATGGCCGCCTATGTGCGCAAGGCCACCGGCCAACGCGGCGTGGTGCCCAGCTGGGCCGGCGGCAAGATGCCGCTGTCGTCCGAACTGGCCGACGCCACGCTGGCGGTGCTGGCTGGCGTGGGCGTGTCGATGGCACAGGCTGGCGACGCCGCCAAGCCCATCGACCCCGAGCTGCGCGCCGCCGCGCCCATGCTCGATGCCCAGCGCCGGCTGTCGCAGCTGCCGGCGGCCGGCACGCTGCTGGCCGAGCAGTACCGCTCGCGCGAGGGCTGGCACCTGTTCGTCTACCCGTTTGCCGGCCGCCATGTGCACCTGGGCCTGGCCAGCCTGCTGGGCTGGCGGCTGTCGCGGCACCGGCCCAACACCTTCAGCATCAGCGTCAATGACTACGGCTTCGAGCTGCTGGCCGCCGAAGAGGTGGACCTGTCGACGGTGCTCGACCAGTCGGTCTTCGACCCCGGCCCCGACCTGCTGGCCGATGTGCTGGCCAGCCTGAACAGCAGCGAGCTGGCGCGCCGGCGCTTTCGCGAGATCGCCCGCGTGGCCGGCTTGGTGTTCACCGGCTACCCGGGTGCGCCCAAGAGCACGCGCCAGCTGCAGGCCAGCTCGGGCCTGTTCTACGACGTGTTCCGCCAGCACGACCCCGGCAACCGCCTGCTGCACCAGGCCGATGCCGAGGTGCTGGCGCAGGAGCTGAACCTGCGCCAGCTGGCCGCCAGCCTGGCCCGGCTGCGCGCCTGGCAGGTGGCGGCGGTGCAGCTGCGCGCGCCCAGCCCGTTCGCGCTGGCGCTGATGGTCGAGCGCTTCCGCGAGCAGCTCAGCACCGAGAAGCTGTCCGACCGGCTGGCCCGCATCGTGGCCGACGCCGAGGCGGCGATGCAGGGCGATGCGCCGGGCACGCAGGCGGCGCTGCCCACCGGCCGGCCGGGCCGCCGGCCGCGCAAGCCCAGGGCTTGAGCCGGATCAGCCCGGGCACAGGGGCGCTCTTCGGCCGATGGGCGCGGCACCGCGCCGCCGATCATCGTGGGCGATGTTGTCCCGCCCATGGAACTGACCTTCTCCGCCCCGCCTGCCACCCGGCTGCGCCAGCTGCTGGTGCTGCTGTTGCTGGCCGTGGCCCTGCTGGCCGGGGTGTCGGTGTCGCAGAGCCGCGATGTCGAGGCACGCATCGTCCACACCGAAGTGGTCACCCTGCCGGCCGTGCTGCAACTGCACGAACTGGCCAACCGGATCGATGAGCAGCGCGGCATGGCCGCACTGCATCTGACGCTGCGCAACGCCGCCGAGCGCGCTGCGCTGGAAGGCCGGCTGCAGGCCAGCCGCCAGCAGGTGGAGCGCCGCATGACCGCGCACGCCCGGCGGCTGCAGAGCGATGCCGAACGGCACCACCATGCCGTGGTGCAGGCCAGCCTGGCGGCCTTCTGGGCCGCCCAGGACGAACTGCTTGCTGCATCAGGCCGTGCGGCGCAGGACCCTGCGGCCGGCCAGCAGGCCCGTGACCTGCTAGCCGGCCCCGCGCAACAGGCCTTCGAGCGCCTGCGTGCCGACATCGATGCCTGGTGGGCCGAGGCCGAGCGTGCGGCCATCCAGTCCGTGGCCGACGCGCGTGCCGAGGCCCATCTCGCCACCGTGGTGGTGTGGGCGCTGGCCATGCTGGTGGCGCTGGCCCTGGCCGTGTCCTGGGTGCTGATGCGCCTGCCGCTGCGGCCGCTGCCAACCCCGCCGCCGGCGGCCGATGTGCTGGACAACGGCGCCGCCCGCCAGCACCTGCAGGCACTGATCGACGCCGTGGCCGCCGCCCGGCGTGGCGAGCCCGGCCGTGCGGCCGGCCTGTCGGCCACCGAGGCCCGGCAGCTGGCCGAGCAGGTGGACAGCGCGGCCCGCGGGCTGCGCCGGCTGATTGACCGGCCAGCGGCTGCCGCACCGCCAGGCCAGCCCGCACCGCCGGGCTGACAGGCGGGCCGGCCGGCGCGGTGGGCTGCCGTACAGTGCAGGCCCACCCGATCCGCCCGCCGCCATGCCCAACGCGCCCACGCTGCCGCAGGATGCCGACAGCCTGCTGAAGCTGGCGGCGCAGTCGATGTTCGACCTGTTTGCC
>JAGOBT010000475.1 GCA_017999135.1 Burkholderiaceae bacterium | reverse complement strand
GCTTCATCCAGAGCGTGTACTGGGAATGGGGCTCGGGCGTGGTGGTGCCGGGCACCGGCATCTGCTGGCAGAACCGCGGCATCAGCTTTGCGTTGGACCCCAAGGCACTGAACCACCTGCAGCCGGGCCGCAAGCCCTTCCACACGCTGAACCCGTCACTGGCGCGCTTTGCCGACGGCCGGGTGATGCCCTACGGCACCATGGGCGGTGAAGGCCAGCCACAGACGCAGGCCGCCGTCTACACGCGTTATGCCCGCTTCGGCCAGGCGCTGCAGCAGGCGGTGAGTGCACCGCGCTGGCTGCTGGGCCGCACCTGGGGCGATGTGTCGACCAGCCTGAAGCTGGAGCCGCGCTTCGACCCCGCGCTGGTGGCGCAGCTGCGCGACGCCGGCCACACGGTGGAACTGGTGGCCGACGCCTTCAGCGACACCATGGGCCATGCCGGCGCCCTGGTGCGCCACCCCGATGGCCGCATCGAGGGCGCGGCCGACCCGCGCAGCGACGGCATGGCCGCGGGCTGGTGAGCGGAGGACCGCGCCCGCTCAGCGCGGCAGTTCGACCGACTCCACCACCTCGGTGCTGAAGTCGCCGGGCATCACGATCTCGAGCAGTTCCACGTCATCGCTGTGGCCCAGTTCGCGGTGTCGGATGCCGGGCGGCTGGTGCACGCAGTCGCCGGCCTCCAGCCGCACCTCGCCCTGGCCTTCGTACTCAAACGCGATCCAGCCCTTCAGCACGTACACCAGCTGGAAGCTGGTGCGGTGCAGGTGCGGCTGGCTGGAAATCGCACCGCCCTCGGCCGCGCGGATCACGTGCGCCACCACGCGGCCACCGGTGGCCTGGCGGATGCCCAGGTCGCGGTAGGCAAAGAAGGCGCGCAGGCCGTGCTCAAACACCGCATCGCGGGCATGGCTGACGGCGAACTGGCTGCGCGGATGGGCGTCGGTGGTCATCGCAGGCTCCGAGGTCGGGACAGGATCACTTGCGGTCGAGCAGCGCGCGCAGGTGCACCACCGGAATGGCATAGCTGATGCCCGACGGTGCGCTGAGCACGCTCTCGCGGCTGTTCTTGACCAGCACCATGTTCACCAGCCCCAGCACCTGGCCGGTGTCCGCGTCGAGCAGCGGCCCGCCGCTGTTGCCGGGGTAGGCGGTGCCGTCGAGCTGGTAGATGTCGAAGGGCGGCTGGCGCAGCCGGGCGACGGCGGCTGCATCCAGCCGCGCCGCATTCGGCGGCGGCAGCACGATCGGGGCGATCGACGAGATGATGGCCCGGTGCGTGACCGGCGCAAAGCCCAGCAGCCCACCCACCGGGAAGCCGATGAAGGCCACGGCCTGGCCCTCGCGGGCTGGCGCCTCGGCCAGCGGCATGGCGGGCAACGGCGGGCCGTCGAAGCGCAGCAGCGCCACGTCGCGCAGGCGGTCGACCGACACCAGCACCAGGGGCCGCACCGGGGGTGGGGCGTCGGATCCAGGCTGGCGGTTGCCCGCCGGCTGCAAGGCCAGGCGCGGCATGGCCGCCGGGTCGTCCGGCAGCACATGGGCGTTGGTGGCGATGAGTTGACCGTCGCCCACCACGAAGCCGCTGCCGCGGAACTGGAAGCGCGGGCTGGCCAGCGGGTCATACAGGCCGACCGCCACCACCGACAGCCGGGCTGCCGCCACCACGTCGGGCAGGCCGGCCCAGGCGGCCGGCAAGCCGGCGGCCAGCGCACCGGCAGCGGCCAGCAGAGCGCGCCGCGGGGCGCACACGGCGCGCGCAGGGCGCGCGGCAACAGGCAGAATCACGGTGGCGGTGTCCAGGGTGGGCCGGAGCGGCAGAACGCACAGTGTGCCTGGGGCGCGGGCCCGCGCCGGGCCGCTGGTCGCCCTGGCGGGCGGTGCGCCTGCGGCCATGGCCTGCAGCCTGTCAGTCGCCCACCGCCGCCCGGTACGCATGCCAGGAGGCGTGCCCCACCACCGGGCCCACCACCAGCAGGCCGGCAAACCAGGGCAGCATCGCCAGCACCACCAGGGCGGTGATCAGCGCGCCCCAGCACAACAGCACCGCGGGCTGGGTGAGCACCAGGCGCAGGCTGGTCAGCCCGGCCGTGATGGCGTCGACAGGGCGGTCGAGGATCATCGGGATCGACACCACGCTGATGGCGAAGATCAGGCCGGCAAAGAAGCCGCCCACCAGCACATAGGCCACGATGAACTGCAGGTTCTCGGGGTCGAGCAGCGCCAGCAGCGAGCCCTTGAAATCGGGCATGCCGTCGAAGCTGACGGCAAACACGATCAGCGAGGCGCGGCCCCACAGCATTTCCAGCACCAGCAGCACGAAGCCGAAGATGGCCAGCGTGGCGGTGCGTTGGTCCCAGGCCAGCAGCGAATCGCCCAGGTCGGGCCGTTCGCCACGCTCGAGATGGCGGCTGGCCTGGTACAGCCCCAGGCACAGGAACGGGCCCATCAGCAGAAAGCCGGCCGACAGCGCCAGCACATAGGCCGGCGCATGCTGGAACACCGCCATCAGCAGCCAGCCCATGGCCATGAAGCAGCCGCCATAGAACAGCCCGATGCCCGGGCAGCGGCGGAAATCTCGCCAGCCGGCGGCCAGCCAGCGCAGCGGGTCTGCCAGGCCCAGGCGGCGCAGCGGCAGCTGGAACGCGCCGCGCTCGGCCTCGGCCACCGGCGCATCGGCCGCAGGCGGCGCCGCGCGTGCGGGGTCTTGCAGTGCGGCAGAGTCGGGCGGCATCGGTTGCATGGCGCCACAGCGTAGCGCCTGCACGGCCATGCCGCCATGCGGACAGTCCCGCGGCGGCACGCTCAGCGCGAGCGGCGCACCCGCAGCAGTTCGTCCAGGATCAGCCCCACCGCGCCGGCGGTGATGGCCGCATCGGCAATGTTGAAGCTGGGAAAGTAGCCGCCCGGGAACAGCGGCGCCAGGAACGGCCAGTGGAACTGCAGGAAGTCGATCACATGGCCATGCAGCAGCCGGTCGACCACGTTGCCGATGGCGCCGCCCAGGATCAGGCTGATGGCCAGGCAGAACAGCCGCTCGCCCGGGTGGCGGCGCAGCATCCAGACGATGAAGACCGAGGCCACCAGGCCCAGGCCGACGAAGAACCAGCGCTGCCAGCCCGAGGCATCGGCCAGGAACGAAAACGCCGCGCCGGGGTTGTGGGCCCGCACCAGGTTGAAGTAGCTGGTGATGGTGACGCTGTCGCCCAGCGCGAAGCGGGCGACCACCAGCGTCTTGGTGAGCTGGTCGGCCACGATGACCAGCAGGGCCAGGCCCAGCCACAGCCCCATGGACGGCGTGGCGGCGCGGGTGGACGGTCTGGCGGTGGCCTTGGCAGCGGGCATGCGGGGCGGTGGGGGTGGTGGGCCGGGCCGCCATGGTAGCGGCCACCCGCACCCCAGCGCCGGCCAGCAAAT
>JAGOBT010000474.1 GCA_017999135.1 Burkholderiaceae bacterium | reverse complement strand
GTGGGGATCAGGATGGGCACGATCACCAGCAGGATGGTGCCGCCTTCGAGCAGCGCGCCCAGGGCCAGCAGCAGCAGGTTGACCAGCAGCAGGAAGCCCATCGCCGACAGGTCGAAGCCCTGCAGGAAGACCTTCACCGTCTGCGGCACTTCTTCCTTGGTGACGACGTAGTTGAACACCAGCGCCCCGGCGATCAGGATGCCCACCGACGCCATCTGCCGGCCACTGCCCAGCAGCGCCGTGTACAGGCCCTGGCCGCTGACCGAGCGGTACAGCACCACCGAGATCACCAGCGCATACAGCGCGGCCACGGCGGCCGATTCGGTGGGCGTCATCACGCCGCTGTAGATGCCGCCCAGCAGCACCACCGGCATCATCAGCGCCGGCATGGCCAGCCAGGTGAGCGGCAGGAATTCGCGCAGCGGCACCGCCCGCTCCACCGGAAAGTTGCGCCGGTGGGCCAGCACGCCGTTCATGGCCATCATCACCAGCGCCATCACCAGGCCCGGCACCACGCCGGCAGCGAACAGGTAACCCACCGAGGTGTCGCTGATCAGCGCATACAGCACCAGCGGGATCGACGGCGGGATGATCGGGCCGATGGTGGCGGTGGCGGCTGTCAGCGCGGCGGCATAGGCCGGCGTGTACTTGCCGTCCTTGGTCATCATGTCCATGGTGAGCTTGCCCACGCCCACCACGTCGGCAATGGCCGAGCCCGACATGCCCGAGAAGATCAGCGACGACACCACGTTGACATGGCCCAGGCCACCGCGGAAGCGCCCCACCAGCGCGTTGCACCACGACAGCAGCTTGTCGCTGAGCGAGCCCAGGTTCATCAGCTCGGCGGCCAAGATGAACAGCGGGATGGCCAGCAGGGTGTAGGTGTTGGTCAGGCCCTGCACCAGCTGCTCGGCGGCGATGCCCACGTCCTGGCCCGACAGCATCAGGTACAGGATGGACCCGCCCAGCATCGACAGGCCGATGGGCAGGCCCAGCAGGCCCAGCACCACGATGGCCGCCACGCACCAGCCGAAGGGGGAAAGCATGTCCATGGTGGTCTCAGGTGGCCTGGGCCGGTGCGGTGTCGGCCGGTTCGTCTTCGACCAGGTGGCCGCGCAGGGCGTCCCAGGTGATGGCGGCATGCCGCACCACCATGGCCAGCACGAAGACGATGTGAATCGAGAACAGCCAGTTCAGCGGGATGCCGAAGCTGGCGGTGGATTCCACCTTCATGAAGCTGACGTACGACCAGGCCGCCGGCAGCGAGCCCAGCAGCAGCGCCACGATGGCGCCGCTGGCCAGCACGGTGCAGCCGCGCCGCACCCCGCGTGGCAGGTGGCTGTAGACCATGTCGAAGCGGATGTCGTCGCGGTTGCGCATCACGAACGACGCGCCCCACAGGATGCCCCAGAGCCAGGCGATGGTGCAGACCTCGTCGGTCCAGCCCACCGGCAGGTTCAGCGCATAGCGGAACACCACCTGCAGGATGAAGGCGACGAACATCGCCGCCATCAACAGCACCAGCACGGCCTCGGCGGCCTGGCGCAGCCGCTGCATCACAGGGCGTTGATCCGTTCCAGCATGCCGGGCGTCCATTCCTTGGCCCACTTCGACTTGGCATACACGTCCAGCACATGCTTGCGGAAGGCGGCCACGTCGGGGGTGTAGATCTCCAGGCCCTGGGCCTTGAAGAAGTCGACCAGCTCACGCTCGTCCTTCAGCGCTTGCTCGGTGATGGCGTCGGAGAACTTGTCGGCCGCGGCCTGCAGCGTCTTCTGCTGGGCCGGGCTCAGGCCCTGCCACTTCTTCAGGCTGATGGCGAACAGGTTGTTGGCGATCAGGTGGCTGGTCAGCACCGTCTGGCTGCTGACCTCGTAGAACTTCATGCTCTTGTTGGCGCCCAGCGGGTTGTCCTGCGCGTCGATGGCGCCGGTCTGCAGGGCGGTGTACACCTCGGTGAAGGCCACCGGCACCGGGTTGGCGCCCAGCGCCGAGCCGACGAACTGCCAGCCTTCGCCCGGCGGCATGCGCAGCTTGATGCCGGCCAGGTCGGCCGGGGTCATGATCTTCTTCTTGGGCTTGAGCGTGAGGTGCCGGGTGCCGATGTAGGGCACGGCCAGCACCTTGATGCCCATCTGGTCTTCCATCTGCTTGAACAGCTCACGGCCGACGTCGCTGGCGAACACCTTCTTCATGTGCGCCAGGTCGCGGAACAGGTAAGGCGTGGTGGTGATGCTCCAGGCCGGGATCTGCTTCTGCACGTCGAACGCGGCCAGGTTGGCCATGTCCAGGTTGCCGCGCTGCATGGCCACCGGCTCGGTGCCCTGCTTGAACAGCGTGGCGCCGAAGTAGGGCTTGAACTCGAACTCGGCGCCCAGCGCGGCGCCGAACACCTCGCGCAGGATGCGGGCGCGCGGGTCGGCCTCGGTCACGGTGTCGGAATAGGTGAGCGTCACCTTGCCCTGGGCCGCGGCCCAGGGGGCCAGGGTGGCGGCGCACAGGCCGGTGGCGGCGGCCAGCAACTGGCGGCGGTGGAAGGTGGCTGAAGGCATCTGTGTCTCCTGGCTGGTCTGGGGCAGGTGTGGCCCTGGGTCGGGCGGTGCGGCTGCAAGTTTGTACGGAACGGTTAATACAGGTCAATCGCTGTCTGCTCGGGGTTTTCCATGGGCGATTGCCTTTGATTGGGCCTTTGGCCTTGGATCTCGGGTTTTCCTGTTGCTTTGCAGACGTACCAGTTCGTACATTACGGGTATGTCCTCCATTCTCACCCGCGCGGCCGGCGCCTGCGTCGGCCGCGCGCCGGCACTGCTGCTGGGCCTGATCGGCGCTGGCATCCAGCGCTCGCTGACGCCGGCCATGCAGGAAGCCGAGGCCGCCGCCCAGGGCTTGCGGGCGCACTACCAGCTGATCGACCTGGACTGCGCCGGCGTCGGGGTGGACGCGTTGCCAGGGCTGATCCAGGCCGCCAAGGTCATGGGGTTTGCCGGGCTGAACATCACCTACCCCTGCAAGCAGGCGGTGATGCCGCTGCTCGATGGCCTGTCGGACGAGGCGCGGGCCATGGGGGCGGTCAACACCGTGGTGTTCCACGGTGGCCAGGCCATCGGCCACAACACCGACGGCAGCGGCTGGGCCTGGGGCTTCACCCGCGCCTTGCCGCAGGCCGACCTCAGCCGCGTGGTGCTGCTGGGCTCCGGCGGTGCCGGCTCGGCCATCGCCCATGCCGTGCTGCGCCTGGGTGCCGGCAGCCTGGCGCTGGTGGACACCGACGGCGCCCGCGCCCGTGCGCTGGCCGACCGCCTGAATGGGCTGTACGGCCCCGGCCGGGTGACCGCCGGCACCGATGCCACGACCGTGGTGCCCGACGCCACCGGCCTGATCCACGCCACGCCCACCGGCATGGCCAAGCTGCCCGGC